>JARRLQ010000047.1:0-39141 GCA_037386905.1 Woeseiaceae bacterium | reverse complement strand
CGCTCTCGAGTCCGTGCTTGTTCAACAGGTGCCTCGCAAGCTGTGCCCCGGTACCGGCATAGCGGTCTTCCGGCGCACTGTACTTCTGCAGGACACGCTGCACCCAGATTCCGGGCCCGAAAACGATAACTGCGATGACGAGGAGCAGGATGAAGATGGTCACGGCGCCATCGTATCGTGCCTGCCTCGGCTTCTGCTATTGTCCATTCTCAACCGCTATACAGGACTCGCAAGTGACGCCCGACCAGGCCCTGCTATTCGGATTACTGATTCTTGTTTTCGTATTCCTGATCTGGGGGCGGTTGCGCTACGACCTGGTTGCGTTCATTGCGCTCCTGGCGGCGCTCCTGATGGGCCTGGTGCCGGCCGAGAAGGCATTCTCGGGATTCGGCCATCCGGCGACCGTGATCATTGCGCTGGTGCTCATCGTCAGTCGGGGGCTGTCCAATTCGGGCGTCATCGAACTCCTGGCGCGCTATTTCGTAGATTCCAACAGGAAACTGGCGGGCCACGTCGGCATCATGTCCGGGCTCTCAGCAGGGCTGTCCGCGGTCATGAACAACGTGGCGGCGCTCGCATTGCTGATGCCGCTCGACCTGCAGGCCGCGAAGAAGAGCGGACGCAGCCCGTCGCTGACGCTGATGCCGTTATCGTTCGCTTCGATTCTTGGCGGCATGATTACGTTGATCGGCACGCCACCGAATATCGTCGTTGCTGAATTCCGTGGCGATGCGCTGGGCGAGTCCTACAAAATGTTCGATTTTGCCCCGGTGGGTCTCGCCTGCGCGGCCGTCGGCGTTGCGTACGTAGCACTGCTGGGATGGCGCCTGCTGCCGAAAGATCGCATGGCGCAGGATTCGCGAGCGGAGCTCTTTGACCTTGCGCATTACATCGTTGAGGTCCGCGTCTCCGAAGACGCTGACATTATCGGCGACCGCGTCCGCGATCTGGACGAACTCGCGAAGCAGGTCGACGTCGAGATTCTGGGTCTGACCCGCCATGGCCGTCGCATGCCGGGATTGGCCCGGACCGTCGAGATCAGGGCCGGAGACATCCTGGTCCTGGAGGCGAGTCCTGACTCGATGGAGGAGGCGCTCGGCAAATTGCAGCTCGAATACGTCGGTAAAGGCGAGGGCGTGATAGAGGGCGGCGACCTGCTGCTGCAAGAGGCCGTCGTGCCCGACTCGTCGCGCCTTTGCGGACGTTCGGCCATGTCTGTGCGGCTGCTCTATCGCTACGGTGTGACGCTGGTAGGTGTGTCGCGACAGGGCAGGCGTTTCCGGGAAAACGTGCGCAAGCTCACGCTCGAACCTGGCGACGTGCTGCTGATGCTGGGACCCGAGGATCGCCTGACCGATGTCACAGGGCGCCTCGGCCTGTTGCCGCTGGCCGATCGTGGCCACAGGGTGATTCAGCGCAGCAAGATGTGGCTGGCAGTGGGGCTTTTTGCAGCCGCCGTCCTCGCGGCCAGCGTTGGCGTTGTTTACCTGCCCATCGCGCTTGGATGTGTTGCTGCCGCCTATGCGTTATTCAACATTGTTCCGATTCGCGAGTTCTATGAATCGATCGAATGGCCTGTCATCGTATTGCTTGGCTCGATGATTCCGATCGGCTCTGCATTGCAGGACACGGGTGGTACCGCGTTGATCGCGCAGGGCATCGTCGATGTATCGGCGGGATTCTCGCCAGCAGTCGTTCTTTTGCTGCTCGTCGTGGTCACGATGACGCTCTCCGATGTCATGAACAATACGGCAACGGCGGTCATCGCTGCGCCGATCGCGGTGGAAATTGCAACCCGGCTAAACGTGAATGCCGACCCGTTCCTGATGGGCGTGGCTGTCGCCGCGTCGTGTGCGTTCCTGACACCGATAGGGCACAAGAACAATACGTTGATCATGGGGCCGGGCGGTTACCAGTTCGGTGATTACTGGCGCATGGGTCTGCCGCTCGAGATTCTGATCGTCGCCGTATCGGTGCCGATGATCCTGCTCGTCTGGCCGCTGTAAGCGATGATTCTTATGTCAAACGGCTGTCGCAAATTCCCCGATGCGAGTGTCACTTAGTGACAATTAAAAAGGCGCAGACCCGGGCCTGGCTACAATCCGCCTTCAATAAAGTCTATATTTAACAGTAAGTTACTATCCAGCCTGTAAGTTGGCACACCCCTTGCAATATTTCCAGCAAAGACAGAGCGTAGAGAACGCACGGAGGAAATCATGGAGCAGGCAACTATCCAGGACTGGACCCAAAGCCAGGTATTGCTGAAGTTTGACGAGGCACGCGACGTGAAATATCGCGTCTATCGGCAACGGGGGGCGTTGTTCCAGGAAATCCGTGAAATTGATGACACGCCGATCCATACATTGCAATTGCCGGACGGCATGAAGATGGACAAGAGCAGCTATGAAGTGTTGCTGCGCTATGTCCTGCTCGACGTTGTTGCGGCATGATTGATTAGTGAACCACGCAGACCTCGATATTTCCGATGATGTAATTTCGGCGGTCGATGCCGGGCGCAAGATCGAGGCCATCAAGATTCTTCGCGCAGAGACCGGTCTCGGCCTGGCTGAGGCAAAGGGTGTCGTCGACCAGTTGGCCCGGGAACGCGAAGGCACATCGGACCGTGGGCCTGCACCTATGCAGGAGGTTGGTGGCGCCGCCAGCATGATCAGGATGGTCGTCCTGATCGCGGTCATCCTGGTGGTATATTTCTACTTCTTCGCAGGCTGACCCGGAAAATCAATGACCAGGAACTCGTGGACGCGACTTAGGGGCATTGTTCCACCGGTTCTCGGCGATGAGCCAGTCATCATCCAGCTTTGCAGGGCATTCGTTGCAAACCTCAGGATTATTCTCAACGTCGCTATGCTGTTTGGCGCATTTTTTCTGGCGCAGGAACTGCGCGAGTCTACAGACAATAAGCCAGTTGCTGTCGTTGAGCCCGGCTTAGTCGAGGACCACGCACCACCCGACACCGAGCCAACGGATGACAATGAAACAAGTCCTGTCCTAACTGACGGCGTGTTGCACGCTCTCAACTGCACCTACGAGGACTATCGCAAGGATCACTATGCCGAGTGCGTGGAAGACGGCTCCGAGGTCTATCGGCCGATCGAAGCCGATTCGGACGATACCGGCCACCTTTATGAAGAACAAACGATCCTTCTGGCGAGCATTAGCCGCTGAGCATTGAACTGATTATTCCTGCTTCTTCACGGCGCGAGCTTCGACTTCTTCCCACACGCGGAGAAGGTTTCCGCCAAGAATTTTCTTGATGTCATCTTCGCTGTAGCCGCGCGCAAGCAGCCCTTCGATGAGATTCGGGTACGAAGACACGTCCTTGAGACCGACAGGCAGGCTGTCGCCCACGCCATCGTAGTCCGAGCCAATGCCGACATGGTCGATGCCGGCAAGCGCAACGGCGTGATCGATGTGATCGAGCACATCATCAAGCGTGGCGTAAGGGTAGGGGCCATGCTCCGCAACGTATGCAGGCATCCATTCCGTGAGCAGGTCAGCGTAAGTCTTGTCCGGATTTGCTTTCATCCACGCTTCACCCGCGGGATACCGGTAAGTGTCGTACTCTCGCGCAGCATCTGTAAGAAAGCTCGAGCCGAAATTGATCTGAATGACACCGCCGTGTTCGCCCAGTGCCTTGATCATGTCATCGCTCATGTTGCGCTCCCAGCCAGGCGTGAAATGCCGTGCCGAGGAATGCGATGCGATGACGGGCGCCTTTGACACCTCGAGCACATCCCAGAATGCCTCGTCAGAAACGTGACTGACGTCGACCATCATGCCGAAACGATTCATCTCCTTGACGACTTCAACGCCGAAGTCACTGAGCCCACCCCACTGATGGTTCTCGTCGTACGACGAGTCTGAAAGATGATTCGAGAGCCCGTGCGTCAAAGTGATGTAGCGAATGCCACGGTCATAGAAGTGCTTCAGGTTCGCCAGGTTGCCGTCGATGGGGGAGCCATTCTCCATGCCCATCGGCAGCGACATGATGCCTTGCTCGAAATGCGCAACTACATCGGCAGGGGAGCGCGCAATTGCGAACTTGTCCGGCGCGTTTGCCACCATTTCTTCCACGGCATCGATGAGTGTTTCCGCCATTTCGTATGACTCGCCGGCTGCCTCGAGTTCTGCAGCGGTGTAGATCGACATAAATGGCGCGTTAAGACCGCCGGCGACGGCGCGAGGGTAGTCGAAGTCGCCGCTGTCGGTGGCTACGGATACGTCCTGTGGCTGATCCACGATCCGCATGGGTACATCGATATGCGTGTCGATGATGATGCTTTCGCGGGCGATGCGCTGTGCCGCGGCGGCGAAATCCGGAGCTTCCTGCGCATCGCTTGCTTCCGGGGTTGTCGCAGGTTCCGGGGCAAGCTTGTCACAGGCTGATACCAGGGTCAGACTGGCGCAGAAGGCCAGGATCATTCGTGTCATTGGCATTGCAGTGAATTTTTTTATGGTTACAGGGGTCGAAGATTGTAACAATGGAACCATATTAGTGGGGATGTATCCATTGCTTGGTGCAAAACAGGAGAAAAGACAGTGAGTGACAACCCGACAGTCGATCAGGTCTCTTCGGAACAGGTTGAAAGCAGCAAGGTTGAAGAGAACGTCAAATCACGGACAACGTGGCTGAGGCTGCTGTTCATGGCCATTTACGGCGTGGTTGCCTGGTTGGTGGGCATGGTGGGCCTCGTTATTGTCGTACTCGGATTTTTCTGGGTGCTGTTTACCGGTGAGGTTAACCGCGAATTGCGGCAGATAGGGCAGGCCATTGCCAGCTACATCTACGAGATCGTGCGTTACCTGACATTCAACACCGACGACAAGCCGTTTCCTTTCGGCGGCGCATGGCCGTCCCGCGAGTCGCAGGAAGAAGCCTAAACGGATAATTCCCGCTGGCCGGGTTGCCAGTGGGTCAGGTTGATCCGCGCGCCCCCCATGCCGAGGCCGCGGACCCACTTGGCGGCTGCGTCAAGGGTGACCCAGGTCTTCACCTTGCCCTTGCGGGTCTCAGCAGTGATCGGGCCGTTGGGCGTTTTTGCCTCGACGTGGAAGCGGGCGCCGCTCGCGATGATATCGATGTTCTTGATGGCGCCCGCGGCAACCATTGCTTTCAACATTTTCTCATCCATTCCTGGTCCTCGGGGAGTTGTCCAATTGCTCCGGGATCGTGATGCCGGTTTCGTCACAGTGACGGCGAATCAGCATTTCCACCATATTCGCGACGCTGCGATGCTCGCGCGCAGCCGCCTCGCGCACCGCCGCCTTGATCGACGGCGTGATGCGCAGGTTCAAAGTGGATACTTTGGTTTTCGCCATGCGTTACATTGTAGATTAAAAATGATGGAAATGTAACGCATTTTGCGTACTTATTGCGCTATACTCGCGGCATGAACGCGGTAACCCTGCAACATTACTGGGCGCTGATAGCAGCCAGCATATTGATCCTCGGCGTCGCGCTGTTCGTTCTGTATCGGCTGCTCGAGGACTCGCGGCGCGGCCGCCTGGCAAAGGCACTCAATCACCTGCACGAGCGCGAGCGTGCCCTGTCCAAGGCCAGCAAAAGCCTTGGCAAAGCGCAGGGGAGGCTCGAAAAGCTGCAGTCGCGCGGGGATTCAGTGCCTCCCGGCAAGGTGCTGGAGGCCAGGGACGCGGTTCAGGCGGCCGACGAGACCGTGCGGCTGCTCAACGACCAGGTCCTCGTCGTTCGCACTAACGCGCGTACGGTGATTCTCGAGGACTACCCGCCGAAGCAGCATGCGGCCTTGCTCAAACGGTGCCTCGGCGAAACTAGGTAGATTCAACGATCCCGGACGATTGCCGGCATCGCTAAACTATCGACTATCTGTACATTCGCGGCCAAAGCCGCTCCCACAAGGGGGATCGTATGGAACAGATGGTCTTCATGATTTGCATGTTTCTCGGCGTATCAGCTGTCGCGCTGATCGCCTTCACGCTGCTCTTCATCGCGCTGGGTAAAGTCAAAGTCTGAGCGCGGCTGTCAATTGGCCGCGCACGCGGTTTTGCAGTTCGCTCCAGTCGCCGGACTCTTCGGCGCGGTTCACATTGCCCCGCATTTGCTCGAGCAGGATATCCTGGTCGAGCACCCACAACTCGCAGGACATCAGGCTGACAAAGCCCTCATCTATAGTATTTAACATAATAGAAGACACCGCGATTGACTTTTGCCTCCAATGATATCAATATGATATCAGAATGATAGAGAGGAGAAGAACATGATCCGCGAACAAGTCAGAAAGGTCTCATCCGGTTACCTGATGCTCGTGGTCCTGGCAATCGCCCAGATTGCGTTTGCTTATGCGATCTACCGGGCAGGGCTGGCCCAGAACATTCCGGGCATCATTGCGTCCGCTTTGGCATCGGTGATCGTCGCGATTTGCTGGGCGGGTCTGTTCATGGTCCATCCCAACGAAGCCAAGGTGTTGCAGCTGTTCGGCAAGTACGTCGGTACAGCGCACGACCCGGGGTTGAAGTGGGCCAATCCGTTCTACGCCAAGACCGCCGTGTCGACACGTATCAGGAATTTCGAGAGCGGCAAGCTCAAGGTTAACGATTCCCGCGGCAGCCCGATCGAGATCGCGGCCGTTGTCGTCTGGAAGGTCTATGACACGGCCGAGGCGTTGTTCGAAGTCGACGATTACGAAGAATTTGTGCAGATTCAGAGCGAGTCGGCGCTGAGGAATCTCTCGACGACATACCCCTACGAGCCGCACGAAGGAGAGGGCGTTGCGTTGCGCAGCCACCCTCTGGATATTGCGCAGGCCCTGCGCGACGAGATCCAGGACCGACTGGACCAGGCGGGCGTCACGGTCATCGAGGCCCGTATCAGCCACCTTGCTTATTCGCCGGAAATTGCGAATGCCATGCTCCGACGGCAACAGGCTTCTGCCATCATCGCGGCGCGAACACAACTCGTCGCGGGTGCCGTGGGCATGGTCGACATGGCCCTGCAAGAGCTCAAGAAAGGCAACATCGTCGACCTCGACGAAGAGCGCAAGGCGGCCATGGTCAGCAACCTGCTGGTTGTGCTTTGCGGCGAAGAGGCCGCACAGCCGGTTGTTAATACCGGTTCGCTTTACACCTGATACCGCAGCGGTCGGGATTATTCATGGCAGCACGCAAGGCATTTGCGCTGCGGATCGACGAAAAGACGTTGTCGGCAATGCAGCGCTGGGCAAATGACGATCTGCGCAGTCTCAATGCGCAGATCGAATTTGTGCTGCGTGAGGCTTTGAGAAAGACCGGCCGGTTGCCCAAAGTTTCCTCTGGCGAGGGCGAGTAGCAGTGCGGCGCAGTGTTACTATCCTGGCATGCGCGCCGCACTGCCTTTTATCCTGGTTGGCCTCGCCCTGTTTTCAGCGGCCTGTATCGCCTATATCGCCTGGGACCTGACGTCGGAGAAAGAGACTCACGACGACGAGGCCGACTAGCGCTCCCTGCGGGAGCGCTGCGATTCCGAATGAACGCTGCGATGACGCGGACGGCTTCGAGCTGTGCCGCGATGACGCGCCAGAGCGTGGCGGCGGTGTCGATTCGCGGCTCGAATAACCGCGCCGCGATGACGATTTCGGCACTACTGTGCGGGGCTCGGGCTTCCTGTGTGTCGTGTTTCGCGATGCCGTCGGCCTCGACGTGCCCGGCGAGTAAGTTGCGCGCGGCACATTGGATCCAGCCGAATTCCTGTTCGAGTCGGGCCTGCCGGAACGCCTCGTTGATGCCGATGATGGCGTCGATGAGGGCCGTTGTCGGAACTGTATCGGGTCGCGCTCTTCAATACGGCCAATATCTCGCTCACGGTTGCGGCTCGTGTTGCGGGCAACCGGCCCCGACCGATCGGTATTCGTGTACGAATGACGATTCGTATTGACGGACGGCTGCGAGCGGGTACCCGAGTAATATCGGGTGCGCGTAATACGACCGTCCGAGCTGCGGACCGTGCGGCGCTCGCTCGGGGCCCAGCGGTCGCCGTCACGATAGCGGTTGTACCTGACATTGACGTTATTGTGCACATACGTGTTGTTGTAAATGTGTATGTCCGGACGGCGATACCACCAGTTGTTCCAGTAGGAATGGCCGTAGTACGGGTGACCGTAAAACGTGTGGTGATAGACGTTCAGGTGATGCGTATGCCAGCCAATCGTGAACGCAGTGGTCACGCCCCAGAACCAGCTGTGATGGAAATGGTCGTGGAACGAGTAGTACGAGGGGTACGGGTAGTAGTAGACCGGGTACGGCCGCGGATAGTAGTAATACACCGGGCGCGGCTGGTACACGATGACTTGTTCCGGCTCGTAGTAGGGCACGTAGATGACGTCTTCCTGTACCGGTGTAATCTGGATCGTGTCTCCTTCATGGGAGACGAGCTGGTAGTCGTCGCTCTCAAGGTTGCCGGCGGCGTACGCCTGGTCACGAAACGCCTCGATACCAGCGATGACATCAGTCTGTTGCGCAACGACGGCTTCACCCAGCCTCCATGTCCAGTCGAGGTCTTCATTCATCATCTCGACAACTTCGGGATAGTTGAGCAGAGCGACCACAGAGTCGTCCCAGTCTTCGTCGGGTTCGAGAGAGGGATCATCCTCAAGGGCCTCGATGAAACGCCCGGCCTCGACAATCTGCAGCGGGTAGGTCGATGCAGGGAGTACGATGGCCAGCAAATCGTCCGGGTACAGGGCGATCGGGCCAACAAGATCTTCAATTTCGCTGGCCGAAATCGTTGGAATTTCGTCAAGTTCCTCGATTTCCGGCACGGCAACCTGTGCTACGCCGGCGACAGGCAGGGCAAGCAGCGCCAGCAGCGGCCAGGCGAGGTAAAAACGGCGATGTACAGTCTTCGTGTTCATGGCTCCTCCGGAATCGTCCTGACAGGACGGGTTTTCCGACCTTGGATACGAGAATAAACCCGCCAAACTGAACAACCGCTTAACCCGGCTGCTTTTTTGCAGCTTATGGAACCTTTGCTGCAAGCAAGGCGTCAACACGGTTAATATGCACCCATAAGGGATAAGAATAAATGAGCGGTAGACAGAGCCTCCTGGCTGAAATCGAAGCGAAACGACGCGCTGCGGCTAAAAAGGACGACGTGGAAGTCCTGGCTGCGGACCTGTCGATTGCGCCCGATGAATCGTCGTACGACCCTTACGACAAGCCTGGTCACGCCAAGCCGCTGGACGTCGATTCAGAGGTCGCCTTTCGGCGTAAAGCGCTGAAGAAAAAGCGCGGCTAGCGCTTACTCGTCATCCCCGCCGTGCCAGGACAGGAATTTCCAGCCGTCCTCGGTACGCACCAGCACATCCGTATAGCGGCCATTTGTCACTTCGACTTTGTCGTCATTGTCCTGGTAGGCGCTCGTGTACAGGTAATGCGCGACTGCGACATCACCATGAACGGCAATATTCTGGAAATAGAGTTCGTGCTCGATCATGTTCCCCTGCGTATTGTCAAAGCGGTCCCAGAGCCTGGTCGAAGATTTGGAACGCGGCGCGGGGGCGTGTTTCTGCCAGCCTGAGAACTTGTCGACGAGCATCTCGTCGAGCCAGTCGTCATCTCCATTCTGCTCGGCTTCCCATTGCTCCTCGATCGCAAGGATGACGTCGGCATGATCGTCCGTCGAGTCCTGTGCCGATACCTGGCCAGAGATAGATAAAAGGATGAGGCAAATCGCTAGCTTGATCGTGTCACTGACAGTCATGGCATTGGCTCCGCGTTATCGGCCCGGGTAGGCGAAGTTTAGTCGTGCTCCTGTGCTAACACCAGTTGGCACGGCACCCTATACTGTCGGTACCGTACCGCAGGGAACAATAAAAATGCGTGCAATGGTGCTCAATTCGACGGTCAGCATGGAAGAGTGCAAGACGCCGCTGCAACTTGTCGAATTACCGACGCCGGAGCCAGGACCTGGAGAGGTGCTGATCGAAATTTCGGTTTGCGGTGTCTGCCATACAGAACTTGACGAGATTGAAGGCAGGACGCCACCACCGACATTTCCTGTCGTGCCCGGGCACCAGGCAGTCGGCCGGGTGGCCGAGCTTGGCGACGGATGCCGGGTACACGCCGCAGGCGATCGTGTCGGCGTCGGCTGGATCTACTCGTCGGATGGCACAGCAGAGGAAAACATCAGTCCTGCATTTACCGCCACCGGCCGTGACGTCAATGGCGGCTATGCCGAATTCATGGTGGTGCCGGAAAACTATGCCTACCCGATTCCCGGCGAGTTTTCCGATGAGGAGGCGGCGCCGCTGCTGTGCGCGGGCGGAGTAGGTTACCGAGCTCTGCGCCTGGCAGGCATCGAGGATGGCGACGTTCTCGGATTGACCGGATTCGGCGGGTCCGGTCACCTCGTACTGCAACTCGCGCGACATCTTTACCCGTCGAGCGCGGTATATGTTTTCGCCCGCAGCGAAAAGGAGCGCAACTTTGCGATTGAACTGGGCGCATCCTGGGCGGGGGACACCGACGCGTCGCCACCCCGTGCGCTGGATGCGATTATCGACACGACACCGGTATGGAAGCCCGTGCTTGCCGCACTGGAGCGGCTGCGTCCAGGTGGCCGGCTGGTTATCAATGCCATCCGCAAGGAGAACGTGGACAGGGATTTGATGTCAGGGATCCGCTACGAGGACCACCTGTGGCAGGAGAAGGAGATCAAGACTGTCGCCAATGTCACCGCTCGCGACATTGCCGAGTTCCTGCCGATCGCGGCAGCAGTGCCGCTGCACGTCAATGTGCAGGAATATGCGCTCGAGCAGGCCAATGAGGCACTTGCCGACCTGCGCGAGGGGCACTTGCGAGGGGCCAAAGTTTTAATAATAAAAACAGAGTAATAGAGTAATTTCTTAAAGTAAACTGGCGTTTTAATCCCGGTCGATCTGAAAAAAATCTGGACCTTTTGAGTCTAAATCGGCCCGAGCGGCATCTAATCAACGTCGCGCAATTGCGCATTTCAAGAAGTGGGGGTTCCCGATGCAACGAGCAGTATCCGTAGTGGCGGCCTTGTGCCTGTTCGCCGGCCACGCATTCGCAGCCGATCAGAGCTGGGTTGAAAAAAGTAATGAACACGCGCAGCTGGTTCTTGCTGCCTTTGCCGAACTCGCGCCGGAAGGGGCCGGCAGCATGGGTATTGATGGCCTGGACGAGAACATCACGGACCTGAGTCCGGGTTTCGAGAAACGCGCCAAAGAGACGATCGAGGGCGTGCTGGCCGAGCTCGAGAAGCGCCTGGAAACCGAAACCGACCTGAAGGTCCGCCAGGACCTGGGCATCCTGATCCAGTCGGCGCAGGACACGCTGCATACGCAGTCGCTGGAAGACAAGTACATGCTGCCGTACATGAACGTCAACCAGGCGATCTTCGGCGGACTCCGCGGGTTGATTGACCCGCAGGTGGCGCGAGAGCGTTATCCGGCGGCTATCGTACGTATGGAGAAGTACGCAGGCCTTGCCAACGGTTACGAGCCGCTGACCGAGCTTGCGAAGCAAATGTCTGAAGAGAAATTCGGCGACGACAGCCTGGTTGGTCCGTATCGCGGTGAAGTCGAGCAAGACCTCGAGCGTGCAGAAACATTCATCACCGGCATCGAGGAGCTGATGGCCGGCACTGACCTGCAGGGCTGGGAAGAGACCTATGCGACGCTGGCCGGTCAGATGAGGGATTATAACGAGTGGGTGCGCGATGAAATTCTGCCACGCGCCCGGGCCAACTACCGGCTGCCGGCGGTCATGTACCAGGACGCGCTCAAGAACTGGGGCGTCGATGCAACACCCGAAGAGCTGATCGAGCAAGCCACGAAAGGCTACATGGATATCCGCAACGAGATGGAGGCGCTGGCGCCGATTGTTGCGAAAAAGATGGGCTATGACACGAACGATTACCGCGAAGTCATTGCCAGGCTGAAGCAGGATGGCCCGATCGACGGAGACAAACTGCTCGACCATTACCACGCGGTGCTGCGCGACATCGAAGAGATCATCGTTCGTGAGAACATCGTTACTCTCCCGGACCGGGATGCGGGCATACGCATTGCGAGCGCGGCAGAGACCGCTGCACAGCCGGCGCCGCACCTGCAACCGCCGCGGCTGATCGGTAATACGGGCGAGTACCCTTACTTTGTCATTCCATTGCTCGAAAAGGACGAGGACGGCAACTGGCCGCAAACTGATGACACCTACGAGGCTGGCGCCTGGACGCTGACTGCCCACGAGGCTCGCCCGGGCCACGAGATGCAGTTCTCGAGCATTGTCGAATCGGGGGTTTCGGTGACGCGTGCGGTATTTGCGTTCAACAGCGCCAACGTCGAAGGTTGGGGCCTGTATGCCGAGGCAATCGTGCGTCCGTACCTGCCCGTCGAGGGTCAGATGATCAGCCTGCAGTATCGCCTGATGCGCGCCGCGCGCATGTTCCTCGATCCGATGCTGAACCTTGGGCTGATTACGCCGGAAGAGGCCAAGCGCCTGATCATGGAGGACATCGGTATTGGCGAGTCGTGGGCGCAGAACGAAATCGAGCGCTACACCTACCGTATGCCGGGACAGGCGACCGCCTATTACTATGGCTACAGCAAAATGCAGGCGCTGCGGACGCAGGTCGAGGTCAAGCTGCAGGATGCATTTGACCAGCAGGCCTTTCATGACTTCGTGCTCGACCAGGGCATGCTGCCTCCGGATATTCTGAAGGCAGCCGTCATGGATGAGTTCGTGCCCAGTCAGCTTAATTAGCGGGACGGGCTATACTGCGCAGTATGGCCCATGGAATAAGTTGTTATCGCTGCGGCGCCTCCCTGGAGGCGCTGTCGCTCCCGTTTTCGCGGCAGGACGAATGTCCCGAATGCAGTAACTATCTGCATGTCTGCAAGATGTGCGTGCATTACGATCCGCACGTGCCCCGGCAGTGCCGGGAAGACGGCGCCGAGGACGTCAAGGAAAAGGATCGCCTGAACTTCTGCGACTGGTACAAGCCGAGCAACTCGGCATTCGTTGCCGATCGAAAAGCTGAGGAAGATGAGGCCAAAGCCGCGTTAGACGCACTGTTTGATGACTGACCGCCGCGATTTCCTGAGGCTGTCCGGCGCCGCCGTTGCGGCGACGTCTTTGGCCGCTTGCGGCGGTGTCGACAAAGTGCCGACACCGGGTGTGCCGCGCAGTCAATTTGACGAAGATTCGACCGCAGAGGAAGTCACTGAAGGCATTGATCTAACGGGCAAGCTGGCCGTCGTTACAGGCTGCACGTCCGGAATCGGTTTTGAAACGATGCGCGTGCTGGCCAAGCGCGGAGCATATGTCGTGGGTACAAGCCGGTCTCTCGAGCGCGCGCAGGAAGCCGGCAGGAAGGTGATCGGTCTCACCTCGGCAGTCAAGCTGGATCTCGCGGATCTCGACTCAGTGGTGGACTGCGCCAATGTCATCCGCTCACTGAATGCGCCGCCGGACATACTCATTTGCAATGCCGGTTACCTCGGCGGCAGTGGCGAGCGCGAGCTCATCAATGGTGTCGAGAAGCACTTCGCGATAAACCACCTCGGCCATTTCGTGCTGGTCAACCGCTTGCTCGGAAGGCTTTACATGGCCAACCAGGGCAGGATCGTTATTGTCGCCAGTCGCACGTCATACACGAGAGCCCCGGAGGCCGGCATCGAGTTCGATAATCTTGCTGCTGCCGGGGACTATGATGACAGGCGTGCCTACGGGCACTCGAAGCTTGCGAACGTCTTGTTTGCTTTGCACCTCGGCAAGCTGTTGCGCGGTACGCGTATCACGGCCAACGCGTTGCACCCGGGCGTCATCAATACCGAAATCGACCGGCACATGAGCGGTATCAAGCAAAAAGGTTTTGCTTTGCTGGCGGCGCTGGGCGGCACGAAGTCAGTCGAAGAGGGCGCCGCGACGAGTTGCTACGTTGCGACCAATCCGGCGCTCGGTTCGACAAGCGGCAAGTATTTTGAAGACTGCAACGCGGTCACCGTACAGGAGGGCCACGTGCATGACGAGGCAATGGCGGAGCGACTGTGGCAGGTTTCCGAGGACCTGACGCGGGATTATCTTGTGAGCCACTCCGGGCCTGACTACAACGACTTTGAGCGCGCACTGATGGAACGCCAGCAGCAAGATGAAACCAACGAGTAGCAAGGCACTGGTCCTGCTATCCGGCGGCCAGGATTCGACGACCTGTCTCTACTGGGCAATGGATCGCTTCGGCAGGGACAATGTTTCTGCTCTGTCGTTCGACTATGGCCAACGCCATCGCATCGAACTCGAGTGTGCCAGGAATATTGCGGAACACGCTGGCGTCGCGCACGCGATCCTGCCCATCAACACGTTCTCGGCGCTCGGCGGCGATGCGCTCACGGACCCGGGCATCGCTGTCCGGCCAGGTGTCGAAGAAGATTCGGGTTTGCCTAACACGTTTGTGCCCGGTCGCAACCTGATCTTCGTGACCTTTGCGGCGGCGCACGCCTGGCGGCAAGATATCGGCAATCTTGTTGTAGGCGTCGCGCAGACCGATTACAGCGGCTACCCGGATTGCCGCGAAGAGACGATCGCGGCATTGCAGGAAGCCATTCGGCTGGGGACGGAAAGCGACATCGAGATACATGCTCCCTTGATGCATTTGTCGAAGAAGCAGACTGTAGAACTCGCGCGAGACCTTGGCGGGCTCGAAGCGATGGCGCTGACGCACACCTGCTATAACGGCGAGCGTCCACCTTGCGGAACCTGTGCTGCCTGTGAACTTCGTGCCAAAGGGTTTGCCGAGGCTGGCATCGAGGACCCACTCGTCACCGCTGCATGACCTATTCGGTTAAGGAAATCTATTACACGCTGCAGGGAGAAGGCGCCCGCACCGGTCGCCCGGCCGTGTTCCTGCGATTTGCCGGCTGCAACTTGTGGTCCGGACGTGAGCAGCATCGCGCCGAGGCAATATGCCGTTTCTGTGACACCGAGTTTGTCGGCACTGATGGGCCGGGCGGCGGCAAGTTCGAGACGGCAAAAGAGCTTGCCGCTGCAGCAACGTCGCACTGGCCGGAAGTAATGGCGGGCGTCACGCCCTACGTGGTTTGCACCGGGGGAGAGCCGCTGTTGCAACTCGACCAGGATGCTGTTGAAGCGCTGCACGCCGCGGGCTTCGAGATCGGCGTGGAAAGCAACGGCACGATCGCCGCGCCTGAGGGTATCGACTGGCTTTGCGTCAGCCCGAAAGGCGCAGCGGAACTCGTGCAGACGTCGGGGCATGAGCTCAAGCTCGTTTACCCGCAAGTCGAAGACGAGGCGCAGCCGCCGAAATTTGAGCGACTCGATTTCGAGCACTTTTTCCTGCAGCCTCTGGACGATACGAACATCGAAGAAAACACGCGCAGTACGATCGACTATTGCCTGCGGCATCCGCGCTGGAAGCTAAGTCTGCAGACGCACAAGATTGTCGGGATTGACTAGTAGGGTAGCGACGATGAGTCACCAGGTTGGCCGTTGGGTGTTTGCGTTGGGCGTCGGCGTGCTCGTTGCGTTTCTTTCTTACCGGTGGATAACCAATCCGGCGCCGCGCATCGAACGCCAGTTACAGGAAGCTGTGGTCCTGACTGCGCGTGAGCAGCTCAAGCAGGCTACAGGCATTGAGTCGCCGGAGATCGTCGATCCGCTTGATCCGGACCGCAAGGTCGGCAAGGTCTACATCTACCGGTCCGACACAGGTTGGGAAGTGTCCGGCTACTACCGGCGCAATGAAGACGACAAGTGGCATCCGTTCCTGATGTCCCTGGACGTCGCGCCGGCGATGACTCATCTCAGGGTGCAGGATGCTGCGCTCACGGACACTGACAATCCGCTGCTTGAAGTTCTACCGTGAAGCCGCCTCCTGCTCTTCGCGGCGCCATTCGACAACGTTCATCTCGATGAAGAAGAACGCCAGCAGCCACAGGAACGCATCCCAGAAATCCACGAAGTCGCCGTAAACACCCCAATAAACGGCCGCGATAAACAGGATCGTGTAGAGAACGAACTTCGCGAAATTGCTTGTGCGCAGAATGGCTCCTTCGAATCGATTTCTTTCCTGCAGGAAGACATCGATTTCGAGGACGACGACGACCAGCAACCAGGTACCTGCGTTAATGACATCGACCCACGCGAGCCAGACGATCGCGGAGTGTCCCGCGGCGTCAACGACAGCATGGGCGTCTGCAAATTGGAGGAACGACGTGGCTGAAGAAAACGAACTGCAGTTGGCGGCCGTGAGTAACGTGTACTCCTCAAAGCCATGAGAGTAAGACCATCCGTCACTGACGAGTGTGCAAACATCGCTGATACCCGCCATGACGCTGACATCGAGGACCGACGTCAGGGTCTGTATATAGCCAAAAAACATGCGCACGATCAGCGCGTAACTGATCGCTCTTACAAAGTGTAAAGACCATGTGACAGGTCGTGTGAAGTGCCGGTCCTCGAGAATATAGGTCTCGAGTTCGAACATGAGCAGGAGGACGACCCACGCGCCCGTGTCTATCGTGGCCGTGTACGCGTCGTAGATATCGCCGAGACCAACGCCATCGGGATATAGCAGCTTGTTGGCGGCGTGTTCCTCGGCAAAAAACCAGTAAACGTTCAGCGAGAGGAAAGCGTACAGGATGTACTTGAAAACCTGGTACAACTTGTAGCGGTTAATCGGCGTTCTCCGACTCCGTTTCAACCCCCGCATAGTACACCCAGACGTTCTCTTCGCCTGTCAAAAGTTCGATGTATTTCGGGTGCACGAATATGTTTTCGCGCCCCGACTTCACTTCCTTCAGGATGCCGATATCGCAAAGCTGTTTCAGGTAAGTCGATGCGGTCTGACGCTTGGCGATGCCGGCGTCAACGATGTTGTGAATACGGCAGTAGGGCTGCTTGAAGAGAAGCTCCACCAGTTCCCAGGTGTAGATCTTCGGCAGCGCCGATTGCGTGTACTCGGCCGTGTGTTCCATCAGCTCGCGGATCGCCTTGATCTTCTCCGTTGTCCAGTTACACGTCTCTTCGACGCCCACGAGAACAAACATGATCCAGTCATGCCAGTTCTGGTCGTGGGTGACGGCCTTGAGCAGGCGGTAGTAGTCGGCCTTGTTCTGGATGATGTAGCGACTCAGGTAAAGGATTGGCGACGTCAGCAATCCGTGCTGGACCAGGAACAGGATGTTCAGGATGCGGCCGGTGCGGCCGTTGCCGTCCGCAAACGGGTGGATGGCCTCGAATTGGTAGTGCGCCACGGCCATGCGAACAATCGGGTCAATCTCGACCTGGTTGTGCATGAAGTCCGCCCAGTTATCGAGTTTCTCCTGCAGCAGTTTTTGCCCGACGGGCGGCGTGTAGATCACCTCACCGGTTGCTCGACTTTGCAGCGTTGTTCCAGGTTCTGCTCGAAGATCCAGCTCTATCCCCTTGATAGTACTACAAATATGGATGGCCATATCAGTCGTCAGCATGCCGCGTTTGACCATCTTGCTACCCTCATAGAGCGCCGTGCGGTAGCGCAACGCCTCCTTGGTGGCGGCGTCGGCCTTGTCTTCGGCGATGTCGGCGAACTCGAACAGCTTGTCGGTCGTGGTGACGATGTTCTCGATTTCGGAACTGGCGCGGGCCTCCAGCAGGGGCAGGGCGTTGACGAGGACGGCCGAATTCGGGATCAATTCGGCTGCCTGTTTCAGCTCGGCCAGGGCCACGCGGGACTTGATGCAGGTCTTGAGGATCTCGGTGGTTTCTATCAATTCGAGTGGCGGCGGTAGTTCCGGTAGCTCGTTGTAGGGTTCTTTCGGATCAAAATCAGCCATTTAGCCACTCCAATCATGATTTATGTCGAAAAAACTCATTTCTTTCGACTTGTTTTGTGAACGTGTCGATTGTTTCGACATTTCCTGACAATATGTCGAAAAATTACGGAAAAATCGACATATCGGCTATTCGTGTCGATTGTATCGACATGTTGGGCGAATATGTCGATGTTCTCCCATTTTTTCGACAGGTTTGGAGTATATGTCGATGGGATCGACATGAGCGTGACGGGGTTGGGGAAATACTGATTTCCCCGGCGGCGCGGCTGGAGGATGCTCCAAAGCCCTCGGATTCCTATAGAATCCCGCATCCGGTCTCTCTTTGGATCACAAGGAATTTGTATCGTGGCAGTGAAAAGCGACATCGAAATCGCCCAGGCGGCGAGCCTCAAACCAATTACTGAAATCGCCGACAAGATCGGCATACCGGCCGATGCCCTGATCCCGTACGGCAACGACAAGGCCAAGATTTCCTACGACTTCATCAGGAAGAACAGCAAGAAAAAGAATGGCAAGCTGATCCTGGTAACGGCCGTATCACCGACGCCCGCCGGTGAAGGCAAAACGACGACCACAGTTGGCCTTGGCGACGGCATGCACAAAATTGGCAAGGACGCGCTTATCTGCCTTCGCGAACCGAGCCTCGGGCCGTGCTTCGGGATGAAGGGCGGTGCTGCTGGCGGTGGCTATGCCCAGGTCGTTCCGATGACCGATATCAATCTGCACTTCACCGGTGATTTTCATGCGATCGGCGCGGCGCACAACCTGCTGGCAGCCCTGATCGACAACCACATGCACTGGGAAAACGAACTCAACATCGATCCGCGTCGCGTCACCTGGCGCCGGGTTGTGGACATGAACGACCGCGCATTGCGCACGATCACGTCGGGTCTTGGCGGTTATCACAACGGTGTTGTTCGAGAAGCCGGTTTCGATATCACGGTCGCATCAGAAATCATGGCGATTTTCTGCCTGGCGACCGATCTCGAAGACCTCGAGAAACGCCTTGGCAACATCGTGCTTGGCTACACACGGAAGAACGAACCGGTCACGGTGCGCGAACTGAACGCCCAGGGTGCGATGACGGCCCTGCTCAAGGACGCTTTGCAGCCGAACCTCGTGCAGACCATCGAGAACAATCCCTGCCTGATGCACGGCGGCCCGTTCGCCAATATTGCACACGGCTGCAATTCCGTTATGGCGACGACGACGGCGCTGAAGATGGCCGACTACGTCATCACCGAGGCGGGTTTCGGCGCGGACCTCGGCGCCGAAAAGTTTTTTAATATCAAATGCCGCAAGGCGGGCCTGCAGCCGGATGCCGTGGTACTGGTAGCCACGATAAGGGCGCTCAAGATGCAGGGTGGCGTCGATAAGGCCAACCTTGGCGAAGAGAATGTTCCGGCGCTGAAAGCTGGACTGAAGAACCTGGGACGGCACCTGCGCAACCTGTCGCAATTCGGCGTGCCGGCCGTCGTGGCTGTGAATCGATTCACAGCCGATACCGACGCCGAAGTCGAGGCCGTGCGCGAATACTGCGGGGAATTCGGCGTCGAGGCGGTTAACTGCACGCACTGGGCCGATGGCGGCGACGGTGCTACGGACCTGGCCGAGCAGGTCTGCAAGCTCGCCGACAGCGGTGCTGCGCAGTTCCGCACGCTCTACAACGATGACCTGCCGTTATGGGACAAGATCAAGCGCATAGCGACATCGATCTACGGTGCGGACGACGTCATTGCCGACAAAAAGGTGAGGGAACAGATTGCGGGATTCCAGGAGGCGGGCTACGCAAAATATCCCGTTTGCATGGCGAAGACCCAGTACAGTTTCTCGACCGATCCGAACTTGCTCGGCGCCCCGACAGGCCACGTTGTGCCCATTCGGGAAGTTCGCCTTGCTGCCGGCGCTGAGTTTCTCGTCATCGTGTGCGGCGCGATCATGACGATGCCCGGATTACCGCGCGCACCCGCAGCCAATGCGATTAGCGTCAACAAGCAAGGCGAGATAGAAGGGCTGTTCTAGAGCGTTGCTACGGCGCGAGTCGGTCGGGTAGCACGAAAGACTGGCGTGCGCGGTCACTGCCCAGGGTTTCAACATGGTAGTAGCGATGCAGCACGCTTTGTTCGCCTCGAGCGAACAGGTCTTCGTTGCTGCGCCTGAATCCATACCAGTCGCCAGCTTCCAGCTGCCTGCGGCGTTCGTCGATCAGGAACATGAAGAACCAGGTAATCGTCTCGTGGTATTTGCCCGGGATACCGAGCTTCGTCGTCAGGCGTCGCAGCGCGTCGCTATACCGTTGTGCCGCTTCGAGTACCGGACAGCACTCCAGGTAGAGCCACGCGACGTAGATGTGCGCGTCGTGATCAAACGCTTCGACGTCGATGGTGCCGTTTTCAAATGATTCGAGTGTGACCTCGGGTTTGGCCAGTGCATTCATCATTAATCCTCCGCGAGGCGGTGACTGTCGCTCGCAGTCAGCTCACAGCCATACACTTCTTTGAGCTGGGTGATGACCTTCTGCGTCTCTTCCGAGAAGGGCGCCTTGCCCTCGAACGCATGCAGCACGATGCCCTCAAGCAGGTCGCCCAGCGACAGTTCTGTGTACTCCGCAAGCCCCTTCAGGACCTTCAGGAGCGACGATTCGATGCGCACGCCGGTTTGCGTGCGTGTCACGACTTTAGCGGTCATGGCGTGATCTCCGTGATAAGATGTTACAAAGTTACCAAGGTAACCTATTCTGTGTCAAATCGAGTACCATATGCGGCGGAATGCCGACACAACAAGAACTCGAAAATGGCTTCAGACTGGGGGACTGGGAGGTACTCCCGGCCAGGGGCATCCTGCGCCGCGGCGAAGCCGAGGAAACCCCCGCGCCGAAGGTATTCCGATTCCTGATGTCGCTCGCCGTGCGTGACGGCAACCTGGCGAGCAAGGAAGACCTCGTGCGCGAGGTCTGGGACGGCTACCCGATAGGGGACGATTCGATCGTCAGCTGTGCGGCGCAGCTGCGCAAGCACTTCGACGGACAGGGCAAGGATCTGTTCACCAACGTCAGGAAGCGGGGTTACAAACTGGATGTGCCCGTTGTCCCATTGATGCCGGAGCCGCAGAACGAAGCAGCGCAGGTCGCCGGGCGCAAGACCCGGCCGAAGTGGCGCAGGAAATGGCTGTTTGCCGGCGTGTTCGTTGTACTCGCAGTTATCGTCTTTCAGTGGCCTGCAGGCAAAGAACGTTCAATCGCCGTGATGCCGTTCGAAAACCTGTCCGGCGATGCGGCCAACCGGTACATCGCCGACGGCTTCAAACTCGAGTTGCTGCACACCTTGAGCAACATCGAGGGGCTGATGGTCAAGGACAGCAAGGTCAGTTTCCCCGAACTGACAGCTCCCGATATCGCCGATCGACTGGACGTCGATTACCTGCTGTTGGGCGCAGCCCAGATCGTCGGTGAGGAATTGAAGATCACGTTCCGGATCGAAAAAGGCTCGAACGGAAAGACCGAGTCTGCGGGCGAAGTTGTCGGCCCGGTGGGGGCGGTTTTCGAACTGCAGGCACAACTGGCCGCCAAAGTCCGGGACCAGCTCGTCGGCAAATCCACGCAACAGCTGATCTCGAAGAATCGCGACCCGAATTCCGCCGGTTTCGATCGCTATATTCGCGGCATGCACGTTTTCGAACGCCGCGGGCGCGCCAGCATCGAAAACCTGGATGCAGCGATCAGGCTTTTCGAGGAGTCGATCGACCTGGACCCGACGTTCGGACCGTCATACCTTGCGCTCGCGTCGGCCTATGCATTGCTTCCCGATTACCGGCGTGCGCCGTTGAAAGAAATGCATGACAAGGCGCTCGAACTCGTAGAGAAAGCGGTGGACGTCGACCCCGACCTGGCGGCGGCAGCGAGTGCCGTGCAGGGCTTCGTCTATCACAAGCAGCGGCGATGGACCGAGGCAGAGGAGGCTTACCTGCGGGCGACGACTGCGAATCTCGTCGACTCGACCGCGTTTAACTGGTACTCGCTGATGCTGGCAAATGTGGGCCGTCTCGAGGACGCCATTGGGCAGATCATGCTGGCGCAGGAGATCGATCCCAGCTCAGCGATCATCAACAGCCGCACGGGCATTATCTACACGTGGCTCGGCGAGTCGCAGCGCGCCAGCGAGTACTTCGAGCGCGCGAGTCAATTGGGCGCAAGCGACGAGATACACATGCTCGGCCGCGCGATGCTGATGATTCGTCAGCATCGCTATGAAGAAGCTGCGCGCCTGGCGGGTGACAGCGTCGAGTTTGCCGGTGGCCGCACGGACTGGATCGAGCCGTTGTTCATGGCGGTCAATGACCCGGCGCTGCGTGACCGGGCGCTTGCCGTGATTGATGACGCATTCTCGAGTACACCGCTCGATCCGAGGCTCGAAATCGTCGCGCGAACGATGCTCGACGACGTCGATGGCGCGATGAGCGTGGCCATGTCACTTGCCGATGCAGACGAGTTCTTTGAAATGGACGTGCTGTTCCTGAAAGAGCTGCAGCCGGTGCGGGCACATCCGGACTTCGAAATCCTGGCCGGCGCTTGTCGTCGAGGCGTTGCTTGACGGCGCTGCGGCTTGGTTTCGTCTTCTTGCGTGGCCGCTGTTCAACGAGAGCCGCACGGACGAGCTCGGTCAGGCGGTCAAGTGCCGCGCGTTTGTTCCGTTCCAGGGTGCGATGCTGTTGTGACTTGATCACGAGCACTCCCTCATCGGTGATACGGCGGTCTTTCAGTTCAAGCAGTCGTTGTTTGACGTGGTCCGGAATTGCCGTACTTGCGGAAATATCGAATCGCAGGTGTGCGGCTGATGCAACCTTGTTGACATTCTGTCCGCCGGCACCTTGCGAGCGAATTGCGGTCAGTTCGATCTCGTTGGCCGGTATCGAGATATTGTCTGAAATGATAACGTCGTCAGGCATCTTGAGCATTATACGGCCATGAAAATGAACATAGAGACACGACGGCTTCTGGAGGATGCCGCCCGGCGAGGAATTACCTACCGGGAGTCATGCAACGACCGCTCTGTCGCGCCAGCTGCCGATGCCGTGGCACAAGTCGAGCGCTTCAACGAGCCCCTTCCGGAGACCGGAACACCTGACGACGAAGTCATAGCGATGCTCGACGAGATAGGATCGCCCGCCACGATGGCAATGTGCGGTGGCCGCTTCTTCGGGTTCGTCATTGGCAGTTCGTTACCCGTGACGGTCGCGAGCAACTGGCTCGCCACGGCCTGGGATCAAAATGCAGTCATGCATGAGGTGACGCCGGCGACAGCGACGCTGGAGCAGGTTGCTATTCGCTGGCTCGTCGATTTGCTCGGTTTGCCGGAAAGTAGCGGCGCCGGATTCGTGACCGGCGCTACAGTCGCGAATTTCACGGCGCTGGCGGCTGCGAGGCACCGCGTGTTCGACGATGTCGGCTGGAATGTCGAAGCCGATGGGCTTATCGGTGCGCCACCGGTTACGCTGATCGTCGGCGACGAAGCTCACCCGACGCTGTTCAAATCGCTGGGTATGCTCGGCTTTGGACGCGAGCGTGTGGTGCGTATACCGACGGATGACCAGGGGCGCATGATTGCGGCACAGTTACCGCCGATCGATGGACCAACGATCGTCTGCACCCAGGCCGGAAATATCAACTCCGGAGCATTCGACCCGATCGGGGAAATCTGTGATGCCGTAAAGCCGCATGGCGCCTGGGTGCATGTCGATGGCGCGTTCGGACTCTGGGCAGCCGCATCAGCACGGCTTGCGCACCTTGCAGAAGGCATCGACAAAGCCGATAGCTGGGCCACCGACGCGCACAAGTGGCTCAATGTGCCTTACGACAGCGGCATCGCGTTCGTGCGCGAGCCGGCTGATCTCGCGGCGGCCATGGCTATCACGGCAGATTATCTGCTCACTGATACCGAGCATCGTAATCCTTCTGACTATACGCCCGAGCTTTCTCGGCGAGGACGTGGTGTGGATGTGTGGGCGGCTCTGCGCTCACTGGGCAGGAGCGGCGTCCAGGACCTGGTCAATCGCTGCTGCGACCATGCAAGCCGATTTGCGAACGGACTCGCTGACGCCGGCTACGAGGTGCTGAACGACGTCGTCCTGAACCAGGTCGTGGTCAGGTTTGGTGACGATGCACAGACCCGCAAAGTGATCTATGCAGTGCAGGCAGACGGTACGTGCTGGTGCGGTCCGACGGTATGGAAGGGCCGGCCGGCGATGCGCATCAGCGTATCGAGCTGGGCAACGACAAATGAGGATGTCGAAAAAAGCCTGCGCGCCATGATCGATATTGCTCGCAGGCTGACCTGACAAGCGGTCACTCGCCGGGCGGCGCCTGGCCGACGTGTGGCTCGACCATCTTGTCCTGCCCGTAGCGCAGAAATAGCGCCGGATGGGCGTCAGGGCAAATATTGACGCGGTCGAGATCGCCATCGATATGTGGCAATTCCAGCAGCCGCTTGTCCATGATGCGGAACCACAGAGGCGGCACGTAGGCCAGCAGGTAAACGCCGAAATAGCCGTTCGGGAGCTGCGGCGCGTCATCGAAATGCCGCAGGGCCTGGTAGCGCCGCAACGGGTTGGCGTGGTGGTCAGAGTGGCGCTCGAGGTGAAACAGCACGAGGTTGCTGAATACGTGGTTGCTGTTCCAGGAATGCCGCGGCTCGCAGCGTTCATACTTGCCGTTTTCGTCCTTGCGGCGCAGCAGGCCATAGTGCTCTACATAGTTGGCGCTCGTCAGTTGCCAGTAGGCAGCCGCATGGTGAGCCAGCAGGAACGGCACCATGATCCAGCCAAAGGCGGCGATGAGGCCGGCATTGAGCAGGACCGTAATCGCGTAGGACTGCAGAATCTGGTTGTTGGGATGCCATGCCGGGCGACTGCGCCGTCTCAAACGATCCAGCTCGATCTGCCAGGCTTCCCTGAATGCGCCCGGTATCTCGCGGCGGGCGAACTTGTAGATGCTCTCGCCCATGCGTGCGCTGGCCGGGTCACCGGGGGTTGATACGTTGCGGTGGTGGCCCAGGTTGTGATCGATCGTGAAGTGGCCATAGGCCGGCACCGCGAGCACGAGTTTTGCCAGCCATTTCTCGAGGCGCGAGTTCTTGTGACCGAGTTCATGTCCTGTATTGATCGCAAGTCCGGCAGTCATGCCGGCGACGAGCGCCAGTCCGATGACGCCGGGAAAGCTCAGGTCGGCGGTGGCGGCGTACCAGGCCGTGCCGATCAGCGTTACAAGATGCAGCGGTACCGTTATGTAGGTCAGGCGGCGGTAGTAGCGGTCCTGGTCGAGTTGCATGACCAGCGCTTCCGGAGGGTTGTTTGTGTCTTCGCCGAGAATCCAGTCCAGCACGGGTCCCAGGCCAAAGTTGAGCGCGAATGGCAACAACAACCAGAGCTCCTTGCCGGTTGCAGCGTGCAGCCAGATGCCCAGCCAAGGTAGCAGCGGGAACAGCACCGACATCGACCACAGCCAGCGCTTGCGATCGACGTACGTGATCGTCGCGCCACTGGGTGTTTCCGCGGTGAAGGCTTTCAGTTGCAATGTTTCGAGCGGCTCAATGTCGGAAAGTTATACAGCAGGATGATAGGCAAATAGCGCATACTTTGAAACGCATCAGGCGAGCGCCCGGCAGAAGGCGCACTGGGAAAGGATCTGGGCGACTATGGAATTAGGCGAAGCCATGGAAGATCAGCGCGTGATTGCCGATCGCAGGCAATTCAGCTGGCGTACGATTTTTTTCGGGTTTCTGCGCTCACGGCGGCACAATCTGCGCCGCGACGAGGACGCGGACGTCGTATTCCTCGACTGGCATCATCCCTGGCTGTTTTTCCTTGCTGTCGGCACGATGATCTTCAGTTGCCTCGATGCGTTTTTGACACTGCTGCTGCTGGAACACGGTTTCTACGAAGCCAACCCGATCATGGCGGCTGTCCTGGAACAGGGAACAGCAGTCTTTGCCGTCACCAAGCTGTTTATGACAGGCACGAGCATCCTGATTCTCGTTTTCCTGGCCAAGTCCCGCTTCCTGAACCGTGTCCGCACCGGACTGATTCTGACCGTCTTTTTCAGCTTGTACGCGTGTCTCGTCTGCTATGAATTCGTTTTCCTGATGCGCGGCCTGTAGGGCGGATTCCGTTCACTAAATCAGCAGCGTGGGCTAAACTAGCGCCCCTTTTTTTGCTAGCCCCGACACAGCGCGCCGGTTGGTCCGGCGACATGCGCCCAGAATGAGTGATTCTCTAAAGGAACAGTACGCCTCGACGCCGCTTTTCGGCGCCAACGCGACCGCGGTCGAAGCGCTCTACGAGCAGTACCTCGAAGACCCGGGTTCGGTGCCGGCCGCGTGGCGCGACTATTTCGTGACGCTGGGGGCCAGCGACACCGAGGTTGCGCACTCGCAGATCCGGGCGGGTCTGCTGGAGGAGGCCCGCAGCGGCACGCGCCGCAAGACGAAAGTTGCGGGCAAGGGCAGCACGGCCACACCAGGCCAGAAACAGGCCGCTGTTTCGCGCCTGATCCAGGTCTACAGCCTGCGTGGGCACCAGATCGCAGATATCGACCCGCTGGGCCTGATGAATCGCCCCGTCCCGGGCGTACTGAAACTCGATTACCTTGGGCTGACCGAGGCCGACATGGACACCGAGTTCCACACCGGTGGGCTTGCCAGCACCGGCGACGAGCGCATGAAGTTGCGCGACATCATCGCCCTGCTGAAACGCATCTACTGCGGCGAAGTCGGCGCCGAATTCGCCCACATCTCGAGGGCGCGCGAGCGTCTCTGGCTGCGCAAACGCTTCGAGCAGGGCGCAACCACCGAAAACCTGTCCGACCAGGAGCGTCTCTGGCTGCTCGAACAGCTGACCAGTGCCGAAGGTATCGAGCGTTACCTGCATACGCGCTATGTTGGCCAGAAGCGATTCTCGCTCGAGGGTGGTGACAGCCTGATACCGATGCTCGATGACCTGATCCAGCAGGGTGGTGCATCCGGGATTCGCGAGATCGTCATCGGCATGGCGCACCGCGGCCGTATCAATGTGCTCGTGAACGTGCTCGGCAAATCGCCGGAAGAACTGTTTGAGGAGTTCGAGGGCAATTACGACATCGATGAGCTCAAGGGCTCCGGTGACGTGAAGTACCACAAGGGCTTCTCGGCCGACATGAAGACGCCGGGCGGCAACGTGCATATCGCGCTGGCATTCAATCCTTCGCATCTCGAGATCGTCAATCCCGTTGTGGAGGGCTCGGTGCGTGCGCGGCAGCAGCGCCGCGGAGACGCGGAACGCAACGAAGTATTGCCCGTTCTCATTCATGGCGATGCCGCATTTTCAGGTCAGGGTGTCGTTCCGGAAACGTTCCAGATGTCGCAGACCAACGGTTTTCGAACCGGTGGCACCGTGCATATCGTTGTCAACAACCAGATCGGTTTCACGACGAGCAGGCCTTCGGATGCCCGTTCCACTGACTACTGCAGCGACGTTGCCAAGATGATCGAGGCGCCAATCTTCCATGTGAACGGCGATCACCCGGAGGCGGCGCTGTTCGTCACGCGCCTGGCGCTGCAATACCGGCAAAAGTTCAAGAAAGACGTCGTCATCGACCTCGTCTGTTACCGCCGCCACGGCCACAACGAAGCCGACGAGCCGGCCGCGACGCAGCCGATCATGTACGGCAAGATTCGCACACAGGAAACAACGCGCAAGTTGTACGCCGACAAGTTAATCGAGCGCGGCCTGATGTCGCAGGCCGACGCCGAGAAGCTGCAGGATGAGTATCGCGATCGACTCGATCGCGGCGAACCAGTGCCGAGGTCGTCACTGGGTCTGATCGGCGACGAGTTCACGGTCGACTGGTCGCGTTTCGCTGATGCCAGGTGGGACGATGCCGTCGATACGACAGTCAGCCCGAAGACAGTGGCAAAGCTCGGCAAGGCAATCACCGCAGTTCCGCCCGATATGAAGTTGCATGGGCGCGTGCAACGCATCATCGACGAACGCGCCAAAATGGCCGCGGGCGAGATCGACATGGACTGGGGCTTTGCCGAGACCATGGCGTATGCATCGCTCATCAATGACGGCTACACAGTCCGCCTTGTGGGCCAGGACAGCGGTCGCGGTACGTTTTTCCATCGTCACGCCGTCCTGCACAACCAGGTCAACAATCGCGAGTACACACCGCTCCAGCACCTCGTGGAGAGACCGAATGCATTCCGGGTCATCGATTCATTACTGTCCGAAGAGGCGGTACTCGGTTTCGAGTACGGATACGCGACGACAGAGCCGGATACGCTGACTATCTGGGAAGGCCAGTTCGGCGATTTCGCCAATGGTGCGCAGGTCGTCATTGACCAGTTCATCAGTTCCGGTGAGGCAAAGTGGGGAAGGTTGTGCGGCCTGACCCTGTTGCTGCCGCACGGTTATGAGGGGCAGGGGCCGGAACATTCATCGGCGCGACTCGAGCGTTTCCTGCAGTTATGTGCTGAACACAACATGCAGGTGTGCGTGCCATCAACACCGGCGCAGGCCTTCCACATGCTGCGGCGCCAGATGGTAAGGCCGTTCCGCAAGCCGCTGATCGTCATGACGCCAAAGAGCCTGTTGCGTCACAAGATGGCGGTTTCGCCCCTGGAAAGCCTGTCGTCGGGCGAGTTCGAACTCGTGATCCCCGAAGTCGAAAATATTCCGGCAAAAAAGACGAGAAGGGTCGTGTTTTGCAGTGGCAAGGTCTATTACGATCTTCTCGAAGCAAGGCAGGTGCACGGCATCACCGATATCGCGATCGTTCGTATCGAACAGCTGTATCCGTTCCCGATCCCGGAGTACGCGGCACTCGTGCAGCAATATGCGCACGTCAAGGATATTGTCTGGTGCCAGGAAGAACCGCAGAACCAGGGGGCGTGGTACCAGATTCGGCACCGCTTGCAGGAACCGCTGTCCGATACCCAGCAACTTTATTACGCAGGCCGGCCGGGAGCTGCAGCTCCGGCGTCCGGCGTGTTCAAGATTCACTTGCAACAGCAGCAGGCTTTGGTAGAGGCGGCGCTCGGTATCGAGAGCAAGCCCAGTAAATCCGCGAAGCCCAGGAAACCCGCTAAATGAGTATTGAAATCAAGGTGCCGCCATTGCCCGAGTCGGTGACCGACGCGACATTGGTGGCATGGCACAAAAAGGCTGGCGACGCGGTCAGCCGTGACGAAAACCTCGTTGACCTCGAGACCGACAAGGTCGTCCTCGAAGTACCGGCGCCGTCATCGGGCGTACTTAAGGAAATTGTCGTCGAGGATGGCGCCACGGTAACCGCAGGCGATATCCTGGCGATCCTCGAACAAGGCGATGCAGCTGCCCCGGCTGCGGAGTCGGAGCCGCCGGCAGCGAAAGAGACCGAAGCACCGGCCGCAGAGAAAAAGGCCAGGCCGCCGAAGACCAGCCCGGCCGTACGGCGCCTGCTCGATGAGCACGATCTCGATGAGACGATGGTCATTGGCACAGGCAAGGATGGGCGTATAACGAAGGGCGATGTGCTGTCATTCCTCAAGTCGGATGACTCCGACAACGTGACACCCGGCGATCCTTCGCCGGTCGTAGCCGAAGACGAGACGGCGGTTGCGCTGGAACGCAGCGAACAGCGCGTGCCGATGACGCGTCTGCGTGCCCGCATTGCCGAGCGGCTCATCGACGCTCAGCAAACGGCAGCAATGCTGACGACTTTCAACGAAGTTGACCTTACGGAGGTGATGGCACTGCGCAGTCGCTACAAGGAGTCGTTCGAGAAGGAACATGGCGTGAAGCTGGGCTTCATGTCGTTTTTCGCCAAGGCAGCGACCGAAGCGCTCAAGAAATTTCCGGTTGTAAATGCGTCGGTGGAAGGTACCGACATCATCTATCACAACTACTATGACATCGGCATCGCGGTATCGACCGAACGCGGTCTGATGGTCCCGGTTATCCGGGATGTCGACCAGATGAGTTTCGCAGACTTCGAGCGCGAACTCGTCGACGTCGCCAAGAGAGCGCAGGCGGGCACGATCGGCATGGAAGAGCTGACGGGCGGAACATTTACGATCACTAACGGCGGTATCTTCGGCTCGATGATGTCGACGCCGATCCTGAACCAGCCACAAAGCGCTATCCTCGGCATGCATTCGATCCAGCAGCGGCCAATGGTGGTGGATGGTGAGATAGTGGCGAGGCCAATGATGTATCTTGCGCTGACTTACGATCATCGCATCATCGATGGCAAGGACTCGGTGCAATTCCTGGTTACGATCAAGCAGCTGCTCGAGGATCCGGGCCGGCTGCTGCTGAATATTTAGAGGCACCCATGAGCAAGAGTTACGACGTAGTTGTCATCGGCGCGGGTCCGGCTGGCTATATCGCAGCGATTCGTGCGGCCCAGCACGGCATGACTGTCGCGTGCATCGATGAGTGGAAGAACAAGGATGGCAAGAACGCTTTTGGCGGCACCTGCCTGAATGCGGGATGCATTCCGTCGAAAGCACTGTTGGAGTCCTCCGAGCTCTTCCATCGTGCCGGGCACGAGTTCAAAAAGCATGGCATTGCCACCGGAGATCTCGGCATCGATATAGCAGCGATGCAGAAGCGCCGCGCCGGCATTGTCCGCCAGCTGACCGGCGGTATCGCGGGACTGTTCAAGGCAAACAAGGTTGACGGACTGGTCGGTCACGGCAAACTGCTGGCGGGCAGGAAAGTCGAGTTCACACCTGTAGACGGCGATGTCGAAATCATCGAAGCAAAAAACGTCATCCTCGGTTCGGGTTCGACACCGATCGAATTGCCTGTGGCGAAGTTCGACGATGACAAGATCATCGATTCCTGGGACGCGCTCGAGCTCGATTCGGTTCCGGAGCGACTCGGAGTTATCGGCGCCGGTGTGATCGGCCTTGAGCTCGGCAGCGTGTGGGCGCGGCTGGGATCATCCGTGACGATCATCGAAGCGATGGACGACTTCCTGTTCATGGCGGACAGGGACGTCGCGAAGATCGCTGCCAAGGATTTCAAGAGCCAGGGGCTCGATATCAGGCTTGGCGCCAAGATGACCGCCGCGACAGCCGGCAAAGCCAGCGTCAAAGTCGAGTACGACGACGCCGATGGCTCGCACTCATTCGAAGTCGACAAGCTCATCGTTGCAGTGGGTCGCCGTCCGTTCACTGACGGATTGCTGGCCGATGATTCGGGCATCCAGCTGGACGAGCGTGGCTTTATTGTTGTCGATGAAGAATGCCGGACACCCGTCAAAGGTGTTTATGCAGTCGGCGATTGCGTGCGCGGGCCGATGCTGGCTCACAAAGGCTCGGAAGAGGGTGTCATGGTCGCCGACCTGATTGCCGGCGAGATAGCTGAGGTCAATTACGATGTCATTCCTTCGGTGCTGTACACCGCGCCGGAAATCGCCTGGGTTGGCAAAACCGAGGCGGAGGTGAAGGAAAGCGGCCGGGCTTACAAGACCGGCTCGTTCCCGTTTGCTGCCAATGGCCGTGCCAAGGCGCTGGAGCAGACCAGCGGTATGGTCAAGGTGATCGCGGCGGAAGATGACGACGAGATTCTCGGCGTGCACATTATTGGACCGATGGCCGGCGAACTGATTTCGGAAGCCGTGCTTGCCCTTGAATTCTCGGCAAGCACCGAAGACCTGCAGCGCACGATTCATGCGCACCCGTCGCTGGCCGAGGCCGTTCACGAGGCGGCACTTGCCGCGGACAATCGCGCCCTGAACTATGTGAATCGCTAGCGTCCGCCAGCGCCGGCGGCGCCAAGTCCGACCAGTGCAATCGGTAGTGTAATGGCGAGGATCGTACCGCCGACGATCTTCGCGGTCTTTCGATCGTCGTACTTGCGCACCGCGATATCGCGCATGTCCTCGTAAGGAATATGCCGTCCTGCCCCGGTAAGTCCCGTATCGGTGACCGCGTCAACCTGCATCTCTGTCTCTCGACCATTGGTCTCGATGATTCGGACCTTGTCACCGACATTGATGCGTTCGGATACGACGAGTGGGTAGGTGTTTGGCAGCGACTGCATCGATATGCAGCCACTGAGCACCATCAGTCCGAGCAGAACGCCGGCGAGTCTGCATCTCGCCAGGCCATTCATTTGACTCCCCGGCTCGCCGACTGCTTCTGCAGCCAGTCGGCAACATAGGCATCTGCAAGGATCGGGTTCTGGCCGATCATGTACAGACCGTGCAGGATCCTGCCTGTTTCGCACATCGTAAGGCGACTACGGCGTTCCGGGGTCGGGCCGGGTGACGTGGATACGTCGATCTGCCGGTTCGCAACGGCCGGCTCGTCGTACCAGGGTGCCCTCTCGACCGGAGCGTTGGGCGCGGCTGCGCATGCGCTCAGCAGCACGGCTGCGATACAAGGGACAGCAATCTTCGAGTTTGTTGTTGTGGACATCCTGACAATCTCCCGTTTCTTACAGGGCAGATTGTCCAGCCGGCACGCCAGCCTGTCCCGACGGGCAGCTGATGATTTCCTGATGATCGCCCGACAGCAGTTACAGGCGGGGAATCAGCGCTTGCTCCAGAAATCGGCATTCTTGATGCCGAGCTTGTCGGGATCGAAGGTGTACTTGTCAACGCCTGCCTTGCGTTGCTGTTCATAGTCTTTCAGGGCCCGAAGCGCCGCGTTGCCCATGAACAGCAGAATCAGGATGCCGACAACATTCAGCCAGGCCATCAGGCCAACGCCGATTTCACCCAGACCCCATGCCAGGCTGGCCGTACGTACCGCACCATAAAAGACTGACGCCATCAGGGCGAGCTTCAGTATCACGAGTTCTCCCGGCACACGGAAGAAGCGCCTGAGATACGCAACGTTTGTCTCGGCGATGTAGTAATAGGCTAGCAGCGTCGTGAAAGCGAAGAAGAACAGCGCGAAAGCGACGAACGGCTTGCCGACCCCGGGAAACACGCTCTCGACAGCCAGTTGTGTGTAAGTCGGCGTGTTCGGGTCGATATCCGGGGCGACGTTCGCCACCAGCAATGTTCCGTCGACGCCGTGGACGTTGTAGGACATCGTGATCAGGATCATGAAAGCGGTCGCGGTGCATACAAACAGCGTGTCCACATATACGGAGAACGCTTGCACAAGGCCCTGCTGCGCCGGATGTTCGACTTCAGATGCGGCTGCCGCATGCGGCCCGGTGCCCTGGCCGGCTTCGTTGGAGAAAATGCCGCGCTTCACGCCCCAGAAGACGGCGCCACCCGAAAATGCCTGCACCGTAAAGGCCTCGTTGAAGATCAACGACACGATGCTGGGAAGCATTGATGCATTGAGTACGACGATGACGACGGCGGCTATGATGTAGCCGATGGCCATCACCGGCACCACGACCTGGGTGAAGTGCGCGATTCGCTTGACGCCACCGAAGATGATGATGCCGAGAACGGCGACGACGATGATTGCCGTCGCAAATTTTGTATAACTGATGTCGCCGAAGCCGGTCTGCAACATTCCGGACGTGCCGAATGCCAGTTCCGCCGCATTGCCTATGGCGTTCGACTGGATTCCCGGCAACAAAAGGCCGGTCGCAACGATGGTCGTGCCTTTTCGAAATAGAAGGCCGGGCCGCCGCGATACTCGCCTTCGTCGGTTTCCTTGTAGATCTGGCCAAGGGCCGATTCGATGTAGGCGGTCGAAGATCCGAGGAAGGCAACGACCCACATCCAGAAGATGGCGCCCGGACCACCAAAACCGATTGCCGCAGCCACACCGGCGATATTGCCGGTTCCGACACGCCCCGAAAGGGAAACAGCGAGCGCCTGGAATGACGAAATGCCTTCCTTCGAACTCTTGCTCGAAAACAGGAGGTGCAGCATCTCGCGGAACATCCGCACCTGGACGAAGCGTGTCAGAATCGAGAACAACAGGCCCGCACCCAGGCACAGGTAGACCAGCGGTGCGCTCCAGACCCAGCCGTTTATTTCATTGACAATTTCCAGCACGCTGGCTCCCCCATTGATTTTCGCGGCAAAGGCCATACATAGTAACGGAAATATCGCGCTATAGTGTCGTCACAACAACATAAGGAGTGTTGCTATGACGTGGTGGGCCTGGATGATTCTTGGTGCAGTAATGCTAGGCGCGGAACTGTTTGCCGTTGACGCACAGTTCTATCTAGTTTTCCTCGGCGTTTCAGCCGCAGTCGTCGGATTGGCATCATTGTTCGGTATCGCCATGCCGGAGTGGGGACAATGGCTGGCGTTCGCCCTGGTTTCGATCTTTTTCTTTGTGACTTTTCGCAAGACGCTGTACGACAAGATTCGTGGCGGCGGCGAAGGTTATGAGCAGAAATACGTCGGCGAGGTCGTTACCGTTGCCAGCGAAATAGCAGCAGGCAGCCGTGGCCGCGCCCAGTACCGCGGCAGTGACTGGAATATCCACAATGTAGGCGATTCGGCCATTGCTGCAGGCGCACATGCGAAGGTTGTCGCGGTCGACGGCCTGACGCTCAAAGTCGAAGCTGAGTAATTCAGACAAAGGAAATGAACATGGATACTTCACTGATTGTATCGCTGGCGGTCGTTGTCGTCGTTGTTATCGTCCTGCTCAAAACGGCTGTCGTCGTCCCGCAGCAAAACGCATATATTGTCGAGCGTCTCGGCAAGTTCAGTCGCAAGCTCGATGCCGGCTTCCACATCCTTATCCCGTTTCTCGAAAGGGTGGCCTACAAGCACACGCTGAAGGAGCAGGCTGTCGATATCCCCGAACAGATTTGTATTACCAAGGACAACGTCCAGGTTGGTGTTGACGGTGTGCTCTACCTGCAGGTCCTCGAACCGTCACGTGCGTCATACGGCATTGGAAATTACATGTTCGCCATTGCCCAGCTTGCGCAGACGACACTGCGTTCCGAGATCGGCAAGATCGACCTCGACCGCACGTTCGAGGAGCGCGGCACGATCAACGCGAATGTCGTCGAGGAACTCGACAAGGCGTCCGATCCATGGGGCGTCAAGGTGCTGCGCTACGAGATCAAGAACATCAATCCGCCGCACGACGTGCTCAGTGCGATGGAAAAACAGATGCGCGCCGAGCGTGAAAAGCGTGCTGTCATTTTGACATCCGAAGGTGTTCGGGACGCCAAGATCAACGAGGCCGAGGGTGAGAAGCAGCGCGTCATCAAGGAATCGGAAGCGGCCAAGCAGCAGCAGATCAACGAGGCGCAGGGTGAAGCTGAAGCAATCCTGGCCGTCGCCACGGCAACGGCCGAAGGTCTGCGCCGGGTGGCGCAATCTGTCGTCGACGACGGTGGCGCCGAGGCCATGCAGTTACGCATCGCCGAGCAGTACATTGGTGAGTTCGGCAATCTGGCCAAGACCGGAAACACCTACGTCGTGCCGGCGAACCTCGGTGATTTGACATCGATGATGGCGCTGGCGACGGACATCGCCAAGGGCCACAAGAGCGGCACCAGCGCATAACATCATTGCTTCGCTTCGCTTCGCTTCGCTCGCAATGACGTCAGGCCTTCCGTTTGACGGCGATCACGTTGGGCAGTTGTTGCAGCCTCGTGATCACCGTACTCAGCGTCGGCAAATCCCTGATTTCGACCTTGATATTCATGACGGTTTGCATCGTCTTTTTGTCCGTGTGACTCGCGAGATCCATCACGCTCGCACTCTCATCGGCCAGTACAGTACTGATGTCGCGCAGCAGGCCGTTGCGATCGTGGGCGCGTAACGTCAGATCGACGGGATAGCTCGCCGTATCCGACTCCCCCCAGGCGACTTCAATAATGCGCTCCGGATGTCGCTGGTTGAGACCCAGAAAGTTGCCGCAGTCCTGGCGGTGAATCGATACGCCACGACCCTGGGTGATGTAGCCAACGATGGGCTCAGGGGGTACAGGCCGACAGCAGCGCGCGAAGTTGCACATCAGGTCGCCGACGCCACTGACAGCAACACCTCCGGCTTGCTCGGTCTTCCGTTTCGTGAGGCGGCGGCGCGAAGTTTTTTCGGGCAGGTCTGTGCCCTGGATGTTCTGCAATGCAGTTGCGACAGCCGCCGACGTCAGGTCGCCTGCACCGAGAGCGACGCACAGAGCATCGGTGTCCTTGTACTTGAGTTGGTGCGCGATGTCGTCGGTTGCGACGCCGCGAACGTTCAGGCGCGACAGTTCCCTGTCGAGAATTTCCCGACCCTGGCGCTGGTGCTGGTCACGGTCCTGGTGGCGGAACCAGTTGCGCACCTTGGCTCGGTTCCTCGCGCTGGCGAGGTAACCGAGTTTCGCAATGAGCCAGTCGCGGCTCGGCTGCGGCTGGCTCCCGGTGATGATCTCGATCTTGTCGCCGTTCTGGACATGGTAGGTCAGTGGCACGATGCGCCCGTTGACCTTGGCGCCGCGGCAACGGTGGCCGACCTGTGTATGCACGTGATAAGCAAAGTCCAGAGGCGTCGCATTGGCCGGTAGCTCGATGACGTCACCTTTCGGGCTTATTCCGTAGACACGATCCTCGAATACGTCGTCACGAATCTGTGCGAGCAGGTCTTCGCCGTCGTCACCGGGCTCGAGCAGTTGTCTCAGGAAGCGAATCTTCTGGTCGAACGCAGCGGGCGATGCTCGTCCTTCCTTGTATCGCCAGTGTGCAGCGACGCCGAGTTCCGCCTGCCGATGCATATCGTGGGAGCGGATCTGGACCTCTACGGTCTTGCCTTGCGGGCCGACCACCGCGGTGTGCAGCGACTGGTAGTCGTTGTCCTTCGGGTTCGCAATGTAGTCATCGAATTCGCCCGGCAGGTAGGACCAGAGATTGTGTACCGTACCCAGCGCCGCGTAGCAGTCCTTTACGTCATCGACGAGGATACGGACGGCACGGATGTCATAGAGCGACTCCAGGCCACGATCCTTGCGCTGCATTTTGCGCCAGATGCTGTAGATGTGCTTCGGGCGCCCCGATATTTCGGCCTTGATGCCCTGTTTCTCGAGTTCGGCCTGCAGCGTGGACGTCACTTCGGCAATAAAATCGAGTCGGTCTTCGCGCTTTTCCTTGAGCGCGGCCGCAATTTCCATGTAGACCTCGGGCTCGAGATAGCGGAACGAGAGGTCCTCGAGCTCCCATTTGAGCTGCCATACACCAAGGCGATTGGCGAGGGCGGCATAAATCTCGCGCGTTTCCAGGGCAATCGCCCGCTGCGTATCCGGGTCCGCAGACTTGGCGTGGCGCAGCCGGAACAATTGCTCGGCGATACGGACCAGCACCAGGCGCACGTCCGAAACCACGGCCAGCAGCATCTTCCTGAGTGCCTCGGACTGCTTGCCCGCCAGCGCCTCACCGGGCTGCCAGCCCGCGGGCAAGGAGAACCGCCCCAGCTGCACCAGGTCAACAACGATTCTAGATATATCAGTTAAGTCATTATTTTCTAAAGTTTTAATATCCAGAAACTCGTCGCGGACGAGGGGGTACAGGCGCGCCGCTGCCAGCAATTCGCCGGGCAGACCGAGAGTCTCGATGATGGCCGCGATCTCCCGGCCCTCCGCGATCGCCACTGCAGCGGCTTCAGCTTCGGGAATCGTGCCGATCAGTTCGTTGCAACGGTCGACGATCGCGGCCTGATCGATGCCGTTCGCGGGCAATTGGGGAGTAGAACTCGACATTTCACGCAGCTTGCTTTGGATGCCTGTACTGGCAATAACCGTTATCATACGCGCAGATTTTGACCCGGTCGTGGCCGGGTATGCTTGGGCAAAGCAGGGACAAATGGCTGGACACAGTAAATGGGCGAATATTCAGCACCGTAAGGGCGCCCAGGACAAGAAGCGCGGCAAGCTCTTCACAAAGCTGATCAGGGAAATTACGGTCGCGGCTCGCATCGGGGGCAGCGATATCGATGCCAATCCGCGGCTACGCCTGGCGGTCGACAAGGCCAAGGCGCAGAGCATGCCGAAGGACAACATCGAGCGCGCCATCAAGCGCGGTGCGGGCGAGCTCGACGACGCCGACTACCAGGAGATACGCTACGAGGGTTACGGCCCGGGCGGGACCGCGGTGATGGTTGACTGCCTGACCGACAACAGGAACCGTACCGTCGCCGAGGTGCGCCATGCATTTTCCAAATTCGGCGGCAACCTCGGGGCCGACGGGTCGGTAAACTACCTGTTCAATCACGTCGGCCAGTTGCTGTATCCCGAGGGCACGGACGAGGACGCCCTGATGGAAGCGGCAATCGAAGCGGGTGCCGAAGACGTGGTCGTCGACGACGAAGGCTCGATCGAGGTACTGACTGAACCCGCGGAGTTCGAAAGAGTGCGGGACGCCATGCGCAAGGCGGGCTTTGCGCCCGAATCGGAACAGCTCACGATGCGCGCGTCGACGAGCTCGGAACTGGATGTGAGCGATGCTGCCTCGATGGTGAAACTGCTCGAAATACTGGAGGATCTGGACGACGTGCAGGAGGTCTACAGCAACGCGGACATCAGCGATGATGTGCTCGCCGAGCTCTGAGAGTCGAATTGGCCGGCACGCGACGCATTCTCGGCATTGATCCCGGTTCCCGGACGACCGGTTTCGGCGTGCTCGATTTCTACGGCGACGAGCCGGCCTACGTGGCCAGCGGAACCGTGAGCAGCGCGGATGGCACGTTTCCCGAGCGTCTCCGGCAGATATTCACCGCGGTGAGCGAGATCGTTACCGAGTACCACCCCGATGTCGTTGCGATAGAAAGCGTCTTCATGCACAAGAATGCCGGCAGTGCGCTGAAACTCGGGCAGGCTCGCTCGGCAGCGTTGTGCGCGACCTTCGGCTTCGACGTGGACGTTTACGAGTATGCGCCGCGCGAGATCAAGCAGGCGATCGTCGGAACCGGGGCAGCGACAAAGGAGCAGGTGCAGCACATGGTGATCTCGCTCCTGAAACTGGACGCCGCCCCGGCACTCGACGCGGCGGACGCACTGGCTGCAGCCCTGTGTCACGGGCACCAGCATCGCATACGGGCGAGACTCGCGCTTCGTGAGGCCACGGTGCTGCCGCGATGATCGGGTCACTCCGCGGCCGGCTGACGCTCAAGCAGGCGCCGTCGGTCATTATCGAATGTCACGGCGTCGGCTACGAAGTCGAGACGCCGATGTCGACATTCCTGGAGCTGCCGCCAATGGGAGACGAACTGTTCCTGTTCACGCACATGGTGGTTCGTGAGGACGCACAGATGCTCTTCGGCTTCGCCACCGAGGAAGAGCGGGCGCTGTTTCGCATGCTGCTGAAGATCAGTGGCGTCGGCGCAAAGATGGGCCTCGCCGTGCTGTCGGCAATGAGTGTCGATGGTTTCAGACGTTGC
>JARRLQ010000046.1:0-22571 GCA_037386905.1 Woeseiaceae bacterium | reverse complement strand
ATGCAATCAAGCTGAGTGTCGAGCGCACGATTGAAGACCCGGGCCCAGGCGCCGCTTTCTTCCGCGGTCTCTGAAGCATGCTGGATCCTGTTATCAGCACGATATTGTCGATCGGCTTCGGCCTGATGCTGTTGCTTGCTGCGGTTCACAAGCTCAGCGCGCATGCGCACTTCAGGGCCATTCTTGCCGATTACCGGGTATTGCCGGCATCGCTCGTCGCGCCGGTCGCGTTCCTGCTGCCATTGCTCGAAGTTGCCCTTGGGCTTGCCTGGTTGTTTTCCAGCCTGCAGGCCTGGATACCGACGGTTGCGCTGCTGATGGTGTACACCCTGGGTATCGCGATCAACCTGCTACGCGGGCGCGTACACATCAGTTGTGGTTGCGGCTTCGGCAAGTCAACCGGATCCAGTGACGCGTTGCACCCGGGACTTGTCATTCGAAATGCAGGGCTGATACTGGCAGCGGTGGTTGCAGCCCTGCCGGTCTCGACGCGGACCGTGGGCGCTCTCGATTACATGACACTCGTCGCAGCACTGCTGGTCGTCATTCTCGTGTTTGCCGCCGCAAACCAGCTGGTTCGCAATGCCGCCGCCATTAATTCGTGGCGGCAAAGGGCAGACCGCGATGACTGAAATGCTGGTGATATCCAATATCGTCCTGTGGGTGCTGGTCATCGTGCTGGCGCTGGTCGTACTCGCGCTCGCCCGACAGGTCGGTATCCTGCACGAGCGCGTAGCGCCGGCAGGTGCGCTCCAGCCAACCGAAGGTCCGAAGGTTGGCGAGCTGACCGAAGCCATGGCGCTTGAAAGCCTTGCGGGTGAGAACGTATCCATTGGTGGGTCAGACGCCGACGGACTCGCGACACTGGTTCTGTTTATTTCGCCGACATGCCCGGTGTGCAAGTCACTCGTACCGACGGCGAAGTCACTGGCGAAACGGGAGTCGAAGCGCATGCGGCTGATATTTGCCAGTGATGGAGACCGGCGCGAACAACACGAGGCTTACGCTAACGACCTGCAACTCGACGACTATCCATACGTATTGTCGCAGTCACTCGGAATGGCTTACCAGGTGAGCAAGCTGCCGTTTGCACTGCTGATCGCCGCGGACGGAAGTTTGCAAAGCAAAGGCCTCGTCAACACTCGCGAACACCTCGAGAGCCTGGTCGAGGCGATGGACTCTGGCATCGCGACCCTGCAGGACTATGTCATGAAGGAACAAAGCCTATGACAACACCAAACCTCATCGAAAAGGGATACTACTGGCTCGACGAAAAGGCGCGTGACAGCGTGCGCCTGATGGCGCGCCGCATATCACGCCGCAGTTTCCTCGGCAGGCTTGGTGCGTTGCTTGCCGGTGCGGCGGTGTTGCCATTGCTGCCGGTGGCGCGATCGTTCGCGCAGGAGTCGTCGATCAATGAAATCGGCGATCCGAAGACTTGCGATTACTGGCGTTACTGCGCGCTCGGAGGGACGTTGTGCGCATGTTGCGGCGGATCTTACAACAAGTGCCCGCCGGGCGCGGAACCGTCGCCGATAACCTGGGTCGGTACGTGTCGCAATCCGGTTGACGACCGCGACTACCTGATTTCGTACAACGACTGCTGTGGCAAGGCTGTTTGTGCTCGGTGCGGATGCGGCAATGCCGAGCGGGACCGCCCTGTCTACTACTCGAACAACAGCAACAGTATCCTGTGGTGCTTCGGCACCGAACATCGTGCTTATCACTGCACGGTTGCAGTCGTGCTGGGCGAGGCAGCGAACGCCGACTGATGCGCCTCGCACTGCTGCTCATCGCACTTCAGGCGATCCCGGTACTGGCGGCGGCAGACGAGGACAAGGTCCGCAACAATTACCTGTTGGCATGCCGTGGCTGTCATCTTGCGGATGGCAGCGGCGTGCCGCCCGCCGTGCCGAGCCTCAGGAATACGCTGGGCCGGTTTGTCGAGAGCGACGAAGGCCGAAGCTACCTCGTTCGAGTGCCTGGTGTTTTGCAGTCGCGCCTCAATGACCGGCAACTCGCCGAAGTCATCAACTGGGTGCTGACCGAATTCAATGCCGAGACCCTGCCGGCCGATTTCCGGCGCTTTACGGAAAGCGAAGTTGCAGAGTGGCGCAAGGATATCCTCGCTGATCCGGGCAGGATGCGTGACCGGTTGCTGACTGATTCACTTCAGTAGCAGGTGCTCGTAGCGCCGGTCGGTCAGCGTTTCGAGGAATGCGACGAGCAATTCGACTTGCCGTTGCGTCAGTGGCTGGCCTTCGCGCAGCAGTTCGATGTCCATGGTTACGGGCACCTCCGCCGGCCGCCACGGCTGACCTGTTTCAGGATTGGTATTGTTTGCATCATCGATGAGCAGGAAGCGGTTGTAGTACAGGATCGCCGTTTCGAGTTGCTGGAACACACCGTTGTGCATGTAGGGTCCGGTTACCGCCACGTTGCGCAGGCTTGGCACACGAAAGCGCCCGGCCTGTGCGGCATCGTCCACACGAGGATTCATTAGCAGGCCGGTGTCAGGCGTGGCGCTGCCGTGCGCACTCGCCGGTATCCCGATGTTGTGATAGCGATGGTTAGTGAACAATTCCCTGTCGACTCGCTCGCGCCGATCGAGCAGGTGACATCGATTGCAGTTGATCAGGTCGGAGAAGAACAGGATGCGCCCGAGTTCCTGTTCCCGAGTGAGCGCGGTTTCGCCGCGCAGGTAGCGATCGTACCTGCTGTCAAACGGCGAGAACGCGTCGCTGCCTTCAAATGTAGCTATGGCTGTTGTGACTGATGCCAGGGTGCGCTCGGGAGATTCGAGTGACGCAGGCCCCATCAATGCACTGAATGCGCTGACGTAACGAGGGTTGGCCAGGATGCGGTCACGCAATGCCGCTGGGTCCGGCAGGGCCATTTCGATCGCATTCAATAACGGTCCTTTCGCCTGTTCCACGATAGTCTCGGCGCGGCCGTCGAGAAACAGGCCGCCGACGTAGTTACCGTCGTTGTCGACATGAAAAGGGGGCGTGGCGAAGCGATAACTCAGTGATGGCGCATTACGACTGCCCAGCGACCGGCCATCGGCGCCCAGCGACACCGCGCCGCCCACACCATTGTCGCGCGGGTCCGAAAAGGCCCACGCCGGATCGTGGCACGTCGCACAGGATTGCGTTTTCGGCGCCGACAGGGCCGTATCGAAATACAGCGCGCGGCCGAGTTGCGCCAGGTCGGCTGGTTGCGGAGTTGCCTCGATCGAGAACTCGGCGAAGATGCCGGCGTGGTCGGATACCTGGCCCATGTCGCTGGCTGTAAACACGCGGCGCGCGCTGACCACTTCAAGCGAACGGCCTGGCAGTGAAAAGACATAGTCGATGCGAGAGCCGGCTTTCGCATCCTCCCAGCCGTCGGCGCCACCGGTGATCGTCGCATCGAACATGCCGTCGGGATTGGCCAGCAGGTAATGGTCGATAAAGCCCAGCTCAGTTGTCAGCAACTCGTATGCAGGTCCGCCGGCCGGCGCATTGAAGTCACCGCACAGGATGGCAGGACCGTCGGGCATGGCGTCGGTCCAGGCCCTGAGACGACGAAACTGCTGCTCGGAGGGCTCCTCGGGGTCGTCCCACCAGCCGGCGTGGACAGAAAACACGTTCAATGCACCGCTTGCGCCCGTATCAACGCGTGCCATTGGCACGTTGCGCGACTTCCAGTTGTCGTAACGACTCGCCCCGTTACTGCTGATGAACCGGGATTCCGAATGCACGATGGGAAATTTGCTGAGAATTGCTGATCCCTCACGCCACACGCCCCAGCCAAGGTGAGACCAGTCCATCGTGACGTGGTAATCGTGGCCGGGAAGCCGTGACAGGATTTGCTGAACCATGTTGCTGTCGTGTAAGCCGAATTCGTCGTCGGCCGAAGTAGCAGCAGCCCATTCACCCACTTCCTGCAGGCAAATGATGTCGGGATCGAGACCGTCAATTCCGGCGGCAATACGATCAAGTATTGCGCCATACGAAGTTATGCGATCGCGCGCCATGGCATCGGTGAGATCGGATTCGTTGACACCGGGTGTGCTGATCTCCTGGTAGGTGTGCAGGTTCAGCGTCAATACCCTGAGCCGGGCGTCTGCCTGCTGTTCGCCATCCGCAGCCGACAAACTGCCAGCCACAAATGCGATGAGAACAAGCATCAGGCTGTGACGGAGAAGACCAGTTCGGAATGACATGGCTTGCGATAGCTTTCCCTGGAGTCAGAGGCGCTATTATAGGCCGAAGCGGATACAGACTGACCCGGGCGCAGAACGCGCCGCAACGATCAAAAAGGAAACTCGAATGCATTTAAGAAGCGTGGCGCTGGCATGCACAGTATTGTTGATTATGGCCTGCGGGCAAGAGGGACAAGCACCGGCAGCGGATGAATCATTCGATGCTGCGGTGGAGCAAATGGCACAGGCCTATTTCACACACGTTCCCGAAGCGGCAACGCAGCTCGGCATACCTGAAGACCAGGTAGCAGGGACGTCCACGAGAATGATGGACCGATCCGTCGAGGGGAACCGCGCGCGCAACGAGGCCCTGGAGACCGCGGTGGCGAAACTGCAGGAGATTGACGCGACCGAACTGACTCCCGACCGGCAACGTACGCATGCCGTGTTGACAACGCTGTTCAATGGCATGCTCGGGCCGTCACGAGCCGTCGACTATGGCACCACGGCGGGCGCCTGGACGCTGTGGTATCTGCCGTATCCGATCGTCCAAAACTCGGGGCCGACGGTCGACATCCCGAACTTCCTGAGTTCACTGCAACCCGTCAACAACGCGGCGGACGCCGAGGCATTTCTCGTGCGCCTGGGGACGGTGGGCGATGCGCTTGACGGGGCGCTCGAAAGCGACCGGCATGGCGTTCAGCAAGGCGCCATTGCACCCGATTTTATTGTTGAAAAATCGCTCGGTGTCGTCGAGGCATTCCTCGCGCCGGCGCCGGACCAGAACCCGATCTACCTGTCATTCAGCGAAAAGCTGCAGGAAGCCGGGATCGAAAACGCGCAGGAATACTCCGACCGGGCTCTGCAGTTGATCGATTCAGGCGTCCTGCCTGCTTACCAGCGCATCGCGGACTACCTGGGCGAGATTCGCAGCTCGGCACCCCATGATGCTGGCATCTGGCGGCTGCCAGATGGCGAGGCGCTTTATGCCGCGATGATCCGGCACATGACCGATTCTGATATGACGGCCGACGAGATTCACCAGATCGGTCTCGACGAGGTTGACAGGATCACCCGGGAAATGGATGAGATACTGCGCTCCGAAGGGTACACGGAAGGAACCGTAGGCGATCGCATTCAGCAGCTCAACGTCGACGAGCGTTTTCTCTACAGCAATGACGAGGTGGGGCGCCAGGCCCTGCTCAAGGATGTCCGTGCACAGGTCGAGGGGATGTATGCGGAGCTCCCGAACTGGTTTCGCAAACTGCCCGAGCACAAGGTAGAAGTACGCCGGGTACCGGAGTTCAGCGAGGATTCGGCACCGATGGGTTACTACAATTCTCCGGCGCCGGACGGCTCGAGACCGGGGTATTACTTCATCAACCTGCGCGATACCACGTTGCACCCGTCCTGGACGCTGCCGACGCTGAGCTATCACGAGGCTGTCCCTGGCCACCACCTCGACGGGGCAACCGCGATGGAGCTTGATGTTCCCGTATTGCTCAAGGCCTTATGGTCGAATACCAGCGGTGAAGGGTGGGCGCTTTATGCCGAGCGACTGGCTGCCGAGATGGGCATGTATGCCGATGACCCCTATGGGGACCTGGGGCGTCTGCAGGCCGAACTACACCGGGCTGTCCGCCTTGTCACCGATACCGGCATGCATGCGAAACGCTGGAGTCGCGAGCAGGCGATCGATTACATGGTCAGTACAGAGGGCCTCGACGAAGCAACGGCAACGTCGGAAATCGAACGGTACGCGGTCTGGCCGGCGCAAGCGCTCGGTTACAAGCTTGGCCAGCTAAAGATTCTCGAGCTGCGCGAAGACGCCCGGGAGGCACTGGGCGACAAGTTCGATATTCGGGATTTCAACCAGCAGGTTCTCGACGTCGCATCTACTCCTTTGCCGTACATCGAGCAGACAGTCCGCCACTGGATCGCCGGGAATCTCGAGTAACTGGGGCTTTTTGTGCGTTCTGCCGGGTATGCATTACCGGCTATCGTTTTCCTTACATTCACAAAGGAGAGCGAGCCATGGAAGGCAGCACTATTCGAACCAATGCATGCAGCGCGCTGTGCGCGCTGTTCCTCGGCCTGTCGTGGGGCGCGGCACACGCCGACGGCGTGCGATTCCTGCCCGAAGCGCCGCGCGACGGCGACTTCTACGACAACGGCAGTCCCGACCCGGCGAAAGTCGCGCTCGGCGCGCAGTTATTTTTCGACAAGATCCTCAGCGGCAACCTCAATATTTCCTGTGCGACCTGCCACCACTCGCTGACGGATACAGGCGACGGCCTGTCTCTGCCGGTCGGCGAGGGCGGCCGCGGGCTCGGTGTTACCCGGGATACCGGCGCCGGGGCGAATGCCGTGCACGAGCGTGTGCCACGCAATGCGCCACCGGTGTTCAACCTCGGCGCCCGGGAGTTCACGACACTTTTCCATGACGGGCGTCTCGAGACTGACGCTAATGCTGCCGGCGGGTTCCGGTCTCCGGCCGGGGACGCCCTCCCGCCGGGTCTCGACAACGTACTGGCAGCCCAGGCGATGTTCCCGGTGACGTCGGCCACTGAAATGGCGGGCCAGCCCGGTGAGAACCCGATCGCGGACGCCGCAGCAATTGGCGATCTGCCCGGCGTGTGGGAGCAACTGGCGGAGCGCCTGCGCGGCATCGATGGCTATGTGTCGCAATTTGTCGCGGTCTTCGACGACATCGAATCGGCCACCGATATCTCTTACGTCCATGCAGCGAATGCGATCGCGGCTTTCGAAGCGTTCAGCTGGCGGGCAGACAACAGCCCGTTCGACCGCTTTCTGCGCGGCGATCGCAGGGCGCTCAGTTCTGCGGCCAGGAGAGGCATGATCGTCTTCTACTCGCCCAAACGGGGCAATTGTGCGAGCTGCCACAGCGGCAAATTCCAGACGAATCACCAGTTCGCGGCGATTGCTGCACCGCAGATCGGGCCCGGTAAAGGCGACGGTGTCGACGGCCATGAAGACCACGGCCGCGAACGCGTTTCGGGGCGGCCTGGCGACCGGTTCCGGTTTCGCGTTCCATCACTGCGCAACGTGGCCCTGACGGCACCTTATGGCCACGCCGGCGCGTTCAATTCCCTCGAGGCCATGGTCAGGCACCACCTTCAGCCGACGCAGTCTGATGAGTGACCCTGTAAGGCGCCAGCGAATTGCCGCGGCCAGCGAAATCAGCGCCGTGTCACTGAGTGAGCGCGATGTCGAGGATCTGCTCGAGTTCCTGTATGCCCTGACGGATCCGGCGAGCATCGATCTGCGCGCGGATGTACCGCCGCACTTGCCCAGCGGCACCACGCTTGCGGACTGAGTGACAGGCCGGGTCGCAACTGGAAGACGCGGCGAATATAGCGTGTAAACTCCCCGCAACATCTGCCCGTTTTGTCGGGACTTGCGAGGCGTCGGTATGAAGTGGAAAGGAAGGCGGGCCAGCACCAACGTTGTGGATGCACGGGGACGCAGGATGGGACGCGGTGGTTCCGGAGTGGGTGTTCTCCTCAACGCGGTACTGAGCCTGTTCGGGTTCAAGGGCTTGCTTGTTCTCGTGGTGCTGGGCGTCATTGGCTGGCAGATGGGAATTATCGATCCTGCAGCGTTGATGGGCGGGGGCGAAATCACGGAGGTTCGGTACGAGGCAAGTGCCGAGGAACAGGAGTTGTTCGACTTCGTAACGGTCGTCCTTGCGGATACCGAAGATATCTGGACGGACGAGTTCCAGCGCATCGGCCGGACATACACGAAGCCTGAACTGGTCATCTATCGCGATCGTTACCCGACCGCCTGCGGTACCGGCGATGCGCGCATGGGACCATTTTACTGCCCGCGCGACCAGAAGATTTACGTTGACCTGCGTTTCTACAATGACCTGGCCCGGCAGTTCGATGCGCCGGGCGACTTTGCGCAGGCTTATGTGATCGCCCACGAGGTGGGCCATCACGTACAGACATTGCTTGGCATCTCCCAGCAGGTTGCACAGATGCGTGGCCGCCCGGATTACAACGAATACTCGGTGCGACTGGAGTTGCAGGCCGACTTTCTCGCCGGCCTATGGGCGAAGAAGAACAGCAGGTACCTCGACCAGGGCGACATCGAGGAGGCATTCCGCGCGGCCAATCAGATTGGTGACGACGCGATTCAGCGCAGGACGCAGGGCAAGGTCGTGCCCCATGCATTTACGCATGGAACGTCCGAGCAACGCACACGCTGGTTCAGGCGTGGGCTGCAAAGCGGCCGTATCGAGGATAGCGACACGTTCGAGATTCCCTACGGCGAGCTATAGTGGAAAAGCACGACGAGTTCGAGGAGTTTGTCCGCGACACGATCGCCCGGTTGCCCGATTGGGTGCAGCAGGCGCTGCACAATATCGAGTTCCTGGTTGACGATGAGGCTGACGATTACCTGGATCCCGATGGTGAAGGCCTGCTCGGTCTGTACACTGGCGTACCCTTACCTGAGCGAGGAACGGACTATGCCGGCGAGCTGCCCGACGTGATCTACATATTCCGGCAGCCACACCTCGAGATGGGATTATCGGCAGATGAGCTTCGCGATGAAGTCGCAAAGACCCTGATTCACGAGATCGCACATTACTTTGGGATAGACGACGATCACCTCGACGACATTGGATGGGGATGAATCACTCAGTATTAATCGTCAGTTCCGACGCCGAACAGCTCGCCGGGCTAATCCATACACGCGATGGGCTTGCTGTCGCGACGGCGAGCGACGAGAACGAGGCGATAGCGGCTTATGACGGGCAGTCGATACTGTTCGGCAGCCCACTGCTTATCTCGAAAGTGATTGCCGACATGCCGGCCGTCGAGTGGGTTCAGTCGACCTGGGCCGGCAATACGCCGCTGTTGGAAATCGCACGCCGCGATTACGTGCTTACCGGAATCAAGGACGTATTCGGTCCGCAGATGTCCGAGTACGTCATTGGCTACCTGTTGGCGCATGAGCTCAGGGTTGCTCAGCGACTGCTGCGGCAGCAGAGGAGGCAGTGGTGCCCGGAGCAATCGGGAAGACTCGCCGGCAAACGCATGGGGGTGATGGGAACCGGCTCGATTGGCCAGGCGATTGCAATACAGGCGGCGAATTTTGGCGTGAGCGCCACCGGGTTGAGCAGGACGGGTCGACCGGTAGCCGGATTTGAACATGTTTTCCCGGTCGAGCGTATCCGCGAATTTCTCCCCGGGCTCGACTACCTCGTCGCCGTATTGCCGGACACAGCGGAGACGACGCACCTGCTGGACGCGGAAACGCTCGCGATGTTGCCCGGGCACGCCGTATTCGTCAACGTAGGTCGCGCCAATGTCGTCGATGACAATGCGCTGGTTGCGGCGCTTGGTGAAGGGAAGCTTGGCGGTGCCGTCCTGGATGTGTTCGACGAAGAGCCGTTGCCCGACGAGAGTCCGCTTTGGGATACGCCCAATCTTACGATCACTGCACACATCGCAGCGGTGAGCTACCCTGAACTTATCGTGCCGATATTTCTCGAAAACTACAGGCGCTTTACGTCGAACCAGGAAATGATGCACATCATCGACTTTGAGCAGGGCTATTGAATCATGCAGCGAACCTGTCCGAACTGCTCGCAAAATGGTATTCCGCTATCCGGGTTGCTCGTCGGCCCTTGCCGGTGTACGGCGTGCGGAGTAACCGTGCAGGTGAACCGCGCAGTGTCGTCTCTGTTTTCTGTTCTAATTCTCGTCGTTACGCTCGTGACGTCATACATGGTGTTGTCATTATTCGGCATCTACGCGGTCGTCGTCTGGTTCATTTTTCCGATTGGAGCCATCGGCTACCTGCGAGCCCGCTTTTGCCCACTGACTGTCATGCCGACAGAGCGGGGACCCGATCATGGTTTCTGACCACTTGCGTCCATACCTGCTCATCGCAACGTCCACATCATTGATGTGGACGGGTGCAATCTGCCTTGCGGACGACCCTGTCGAAGACCGGTCACCATACGCCGGACAGGAAACACGTACCCTCAAGTCGATGTCCGAAGACGAGGTGGCCGCGTATTTACGTGGTGACGGAATGGGCTTTGCCAAGCTGGCCGAGCTGAATTCCTATCCCGGCCCCAGGCACGTGCTCGATCTGGCCGACCAGCTTGATCTCAGCGACGAGCAGCTTGCCAGCACCGAGGCGCTGTTCGAGGAGATGCGGCAACAGGCGATTACGCTGGGTGAGCAGCTGGTCGCCGCTGAAACCCGTCTTGACCGGGCATTTGCCGCCGGCGACGTCGATGCCGCGTCACTGGAAGCTGCCATGCTCGAGATCGGCGAAATCCGCGGTCGGCTGAGAAACGTGCATTTGCAGGCACACCTCGAACAGAAAGGGATACTCACGCCGATGCAGGTGCGTCGCTACGATATGTTCCGCGGATACAACAGCGCAGATCATGAGCACAAGGGCCATCACGGACATACGACGAAATAGTCGTCCGCAAACAGCGAGGATAAACCGATGGACGTAGATCGATTTGTTGAAGACTGCGTAGCCGCGAACCAGGAAAGCGATGCCCAGGCAGCGGTACTGGAAGTCCTTGCCCGGGCTGTCGCAGATCCGGGGGCAGTTCACAGGGCGCTTGGTGAGCACAAAAGCGCCAGCATCAACCCGCTCTACCGATCCGACACCTTGACGATATTCGACGCCGTGTGGACGCCGCAGATGAACCTGATGCCACACAATCACCTGATGTGGGCCAACATCGGCATTTACTCGGGACGTGAGGATAATATCTTCTGGCAGCGTGAGGGCGACAGTATCGAAGCCGTCGGTGTCAAGGCGCTGTTCGAGAAGGATGCTGACATGCTGCCTGTTGATGCAATTCACTCGGTGACCAACCCGTTGCTCAGGTTCACAGGCGGAATCCACATCTATGGTGGCGATTTCTATGCGACTCCACGCAGCCTGTGGGACCCCGAGACTCTCGAAGAAGGACCATCCGATGGTGATATCGTTGCGCGCATATTCGAAAACGAGAACGAGCGACTCGGTATAACAAAGTAGCCATGCGCAATAGGGTAGAATCCTGCCCATGCGAATTGATGCGATAACTATCGGCGAGAATCCACCTGAGGACGTCAACGTCATTGTCGAGGTTCCGGTGGGTGGAAACCCGATCAAGTACGAGCTCGACAAGGACGCTGGCACACTGGTTGTCGACCGCTTTCTCTACACGCCGATGTCTTACCCGGGCAATTACGGGTTCGTGCCACACACGCTTTCGGAGGACGGCGATCCCATCGATGTGCTGATCTGCAACACGCGGCAGCTCGTGCCCGGTTGTGTCATCAACGTCAGGCCTATCGGAGTTCTGATCATGGAAGACAACGCGGGACAGGATGAAAAAATCATCGCTGTGCCGTCACACCAGCTGACCAAGCGCTACGATGATGTGCGAAATGCGTCCGACCTGCCCTCGATTACGCTGCAGCAGATCGAGCATTTCTTCGAGCATTACAAGGACCTCGAGCCAGGCAAATGGGTCAAGATTGGTGACTGGCAGGGGGCCGACGACGCCAAGCGCCTGATCGCAGAGGCGATTGAACGCGCCAGCAACTGAGGTTACGGCAATGCCAGGTCTCTATTTCGAAGAGTTTTCGGTCGGCCAGAAATTCGACCACCCGATCCGGCGCACGATTACGGAAGCCGACAACGTGCTGATTACCACGATGACGCATAACCCGGCGGCGCTGCATCTCGATGCCGAGTACATGAAGAACACGGAGTTCGGCCGACCGATTGTTAACAGCTGCCTTACGCTGGGGTTCATGGTTGGCATCTCGGTCAACGACACGACGCACGGTACTACCGTTGCGAATCTCGGTTGGGACGAAGTGCGCTTCCCGAAACCGCTGTTCCATGGCGACACGATTCGCATCGAATCGGAGGTGCTCGAACTGCGCGAGAGCAAGTCCCGACCCGATAATGGCATCGTCACGTTCGAGCATCGCGCCTACAACCAGGACGATGAACTCGTCGGTATTTGTAAACGCACCGCCCTGATGCTCAAGAAACCTGTATGAATCGCAGTTACCTGTTCGTTCCCGCTGACAGCGAGCGGAAGATGAAAAAAGCAGCACAGGTCGGTGCCGACGCGCTGATCCTTGATCTCGAAGACTCGGTTGCGCCGGCAGCCCGCCCGGAAGCACGTGAGCAGTGCCGCGATTTCCTGGGGCAGGGTCACAACTGCTGGGTGCGGATCAATCCCCTCGACTCCGATGATGCGGCAGCCGATCTCGAAGCGGTAATGCCGGCTAAACCCGCCGGCATCGTGTTGCCGAAGGCTTGCGGCGGCGACGATGTCGCGAAGCTCGCTGCATTGCTGGATGGCTTCGATGCTCCGGACGCGGGCATCCTGCCGATTGGCACCGAGACGCCGGCAGCCGTATTTGCGCTCGGCAGCGTCCGCGGCTCGTCGAGCCGCCTTGCGGCCCTGACCTGGGGCGCCGAGGATCTGAGTGCCGCGATCGGCGCCAGCGCAAATCGCGGCGAGGACGGTGCCTGGTTGCCTCCCTACGAACTGGCGCGTTCGCTGTGCCTGTTTGCTGCGCATGCCGCGGAAGTCCCTGCGATTGATACGGTGTATACGGATTTCCGTGATGATGAAGGTCTGGCAAGTTATGCCGCGAATGCCAGGCGTGACGGCTTCTCGGGCATGCTTGCCATCCACCCGGCGCAGGTCGACGTAATCAATCGTGCGTTCGTACCGACTGCCGAGGAACTCGAGCGCGCGGAGCGTATCGTTGCGCTGTTCGCTGACAATCCCGGTGCCGGAACACTGGGCATGGATGGCCAGATGATCGACAAGCCACACCTGTTACAGGCAGAACGAATTTTGCGGTTGGCGAGAAGGCTGGCTGCGCTCTAGAAATAAAGGCGTAAACAATGAGAGATATATACCCTGTAAGTGCAGAAACGAAAAAACGGGCGTTGATCGATGCTGCCGGCTATGAAGAAATGTACCAGCGGTCGGTCGAGGACAACGAGGCTTTCTGGGCCGAGCAAGCCCAGCGTATCGACTGGATCAAGCCATTCACCCAAACCAAGGACGTATCCTTTGCAAAGGACGATCTGCACATACGCTGGTTCCATGACGGCACACTGAACGTCTGTTACAACTGTATTGACCGGCATCTCGAGACCAAGGGCGACGACGTCGCGATCATTTGGGAGGGTGATGACCCGTCGCGCGATCTGAAGATCACCTACCGGGAATTGCATGAACGTGTCTGCAAGTTCGCCAATGCGCTGAAAGCACTCGGCGCCAGGAAGGGCGATCGCATCACGATCTACATGCCGATGATTCCGGAGGCGGCAATATCGATGCTCGCCTGCGCGCGCATCGGCGCCATTCATTCTGTTGTCTTCGGCGGCTTCTCCCCGGATGCACTGGCAGGCCGTATCCAGGACTGCGAGTCCAACATCGTCGTTACCGCGGACGAGGGCTTGCGCGGCGGCAAGATTGTGCCGCTGAAGGCCAACGTCGATGCGGCAGCAGCCAATCCTGAAGTGACGACGCTCGAGAAGGTCCTCGTTGTCAGGAACACCGGCAACGACGTCAGCTGGGTGGAAGGCCGCGATGCATGGCTTGATGACATCGACGTCGATGCCGACTGTCCGTGCGAAGAGATGAATGCCGAAGACCCTCTCTTCATCCTGTACACGTCGGGTTCGACCGGTAAGCCAAAGGGCGTATTGCACACGACGGGTGGCTATCTCGTCTACGCAGCGGTGACACATGAGTACGTGTTCGACTATCACCCGGGCGATGTTTACTGGTGCACGGCTGACGTTGGGTGGGTCACTGGCCACAGTTACATCGTCTATGGCCCGCTGGCCAATGGCGCCATCACACTGATGTTCGAGGGCGTTCCGAATTACCCGAGCTCATCGCGTTTCTGGGAAGTTTGCGACAAACACAACGTCAATATCTGCTACACGGCACCGACGGCTATTCGCGCGCTTATGCGAGAGGGTGACGAGCCGGTCAAAGCAACATCGAGGAAGTCTTTGCGGCTGCTGGGCTCGGTTGGCGAACCCATCAATCCCGAGGCCTGGTTGTGGTACTACAACGTTGTGGGCGAAGGGCGCTGCCCAATTGTCGACACCTGGTGGCAAACAGAAACCGGCGGCATCCTGATAACACCGCTGCCGGGTGCAACTGATCTCAAACCAGGCTCGGCGACAAAACCGTTCTTCGGCGTGCAGCCGGCCATCGTAGACAATGATGGCAATACACTCGAAGGCGCCGTGTCCGGCAACCTGATCATCACCGATAGCTGGCCTGGCCAGATGCGGAGTGTCTACGGCGATCACAAGCGATTCGTCGAGACCTACTTCTCGACATTCGACAAAGCCTACACGACCGGTGATGGCGCACGTCGTGACGAAGATGGTTATTACTGGATTACCGGTCGCGTTGATGACGTGATCAATGTCTCCGGACACCGCATGGGTACGGCTGAGGTTGAAAGCGCACTGGTTGCTCACGACAAAGTGGCCGAAGCAGCCGTCGTTGGCTATCCGCACGACATCAAGGGGCAGGGCATCTACGCCTACGTCACGCTGATGGAAGGTGTTGAAGCAACGGATGAACTGCGCGGTGAACTGCAACAGTGGGTGCGCAAGGAAATTGGCCCAATCGCCAAGCCTGACCTCATCCAGTGGGCGCCAGGTTTGCCGAAGACCCGATCGGGCAAGATCATGCGCCGTATCCTGCGCAAGGTGGCCGCGGATGACTTCGGTGATCTTGGTGATACGTCGACGCTGGCGGACCCAGCGGTGGTCGATGACCTGATTGAAAACCGGCAGAACCGGGCCAGCTGACTCCTAGCTCGCCTTATCCGCCTCTTCGTCGGGCAGGTCTTCCAGGGATATGCCTTCGAAGGCGACGGTTTCCTTGAAATCGTCTTCTTCGACGACCTGCTCGATGGATGGGTCGGTCATTGCATCGAGTTCGGCTAATGCGAGGCGGGCCGATTCGTTGAGGTCGATCTCGTCGGGTTCGTGTTTTGCGGGCGTGTCCCCGGCGACAGGCTCCGGTGCTTCCTCAACGAGCTCGTCGGCCGCGGCTGCCGGTTCCTGATCAACTACTGGTTCGTCCTCAAATTCCAGGGCGTCTTCGGCGACCGGCTCGTCGCCAGCCACTGGCTCCTTAACCCTGGGTAATGCGAGTTCTTCCTCACCAAGGATGACCGTTTCCTTGAGATGCAAGTCTCCGCCACCCAGTCGCTTGGACTCGGCGATCTGGCGCTCGTAGGCCCGGACGAATTCCTCGGCGTACATCTGCGGGAAGCGGCCGCTGCCCTTCTCGGTCAGGATCGGGTACAGCTCGCAATAAAGGCCCCAGTACTTTGACTTGTTGCGCCATTTCATCAGCGCGTTGCTGCCAAGGTTGTGGTCGAATGTTTCGGCAAGCTCTTCCGGTTCAAACTTGTCGGCAAAATCGTTGAAAGCCGCATTCATCGCGTCGATGAACGCGTCCTGGTGGAATAGCAGGTCGCGGCAGACTTCGCGCACCGCGTCCCGCGGTCCGAGGTATTCGCCTTCCTTACCGATCAGCAGTTGCATGATCGAGTCCCGGGTGTTCGCCGCCAGTTTCAAAGGGTTGTTGTGACGCGGCAGCACCGTCGTCTGGTCCAGGCGAAACGCGTTCTTCATATTCGCCCGGCTGGCGAGCAGGGCGGTAGTGCCCTCAACGAATTCGCGCATGACCTCGCCGGCATTCTGCATTAACTCGCCAAGGTCGACATGTGCTTGCAGTTCCGCACGATTGATACCAAGCCCGTCGAGAAATGAATCGATCAGGTCCGTCGCAACGAGGTCCGACTCGGCCAGTTCTCTGGGTACGTGGTGCTTGGGCGGGACAATTTTTTCCTCCACGACTTCGGCCGCGCGATCCGCGACGCCCGTATCAGTCGGCGAGCCGAAAAGCGCATTCTGGAAATCGTCGTCGCCGGTCAGTTCCTCCTCATCGAGGAGCTGGACGCCGGTCTTTATCTCTTCCTCCGGCACGAGCGGGGAAACGTTCTCTGCCACCTTGGATTCAGGCTCGTCGAGCGGCACTACGAGGCTTTCGCCGTGTTCGATCGACACTGTGATTTCGAAGTCACCGAAGCGCAGGACGTCACCGTTGAACAGCCGCCGCGGATTGCCCTTTCCGATCGGCTCGCAATCGCCATTGACGTATACGCCATTGCTGCTGGTATCGATGAGATAGTAGATGCCACCCTTGTAGTCGATCGTGGCATGGCGCCCCGAGATATAGCGGTCGGGGTCTGGCAGGATCCAGTCGTTCTGCAACGAACGGCCGATCGTACCGCCTTCCTCGTCGAACACACGGACGGCATCATCACCGACAATGTCGCGGTGTTCGGAGACTATTTCGAGCTGGCATGTCATGACAGATGAATACTGCAAATAATCAATGGCATACGCTGCGAAGTAGTTCACATAAGTCAGCTTTATCCTGTCCTGCAGGCTCGCACAATATGAGCGAAGTATCCCATATATGGCTATGTGCGGTAGCTGAATCTTTTGCGTACATTAGCCGCCCCTCGCGGTATCCTTAGCAACAATTATGAGTACCAAGACCCTTTATCGCGTCGTGTTCATGAGCCAGGGACAGGTCTATGAGATCTACGCCCGTGAGGTGGGTCATGGCGCCATGTTCGGTTTCATCGAGGTCGAGCAGCTCGTCTTCGGCGAGCGCACGAGCCTCGTTGTCGATCCGTCGGAAGAAAAGATCAAGTCGGAGTTCGAGAACGTCAAGCGTACCTACCTGCCCATGCATTCGATCATCCGCATCGATGAAGTTGACAAGCAGGGCGCGTCGAAGATCTCGAAACTCGAGGGCAATGTGGCTCAATTTCCGATGCCAATCTATACCCCCGGCGATAAGTCCAGCTAGCGGCCGCGACGAAGAAGCCGCTTACCGGAAAGAAAGCGCAGCGCAGCGAGCCATGAAGGTAAGTGGCTATCGTAGTTGCGGCTGCTTGCAGGGAGGTTTCCCTGGGGTATGATCGCGTCTTCACTGCCGCACACGTACGGATAAGGTCGCCCCAGCTTGTCGACACCTGCCACTGATCTGGACGCAAACAGTCGTATCGACATGCTTGAGTTGCCCGGGCAATCGGCACTCTCCGATTTTCGCCTGCGCAAGCTCCTCGAACAGCTCCAGGCGCGCGATGAGCGCGTCAAGTCCGTCGATGCCCGATTTACCTATTTTGTGGCTAAGGCCGGGCCGCTGTCGTCCGAGCACAACAAGCGCCTCAAGGCGCTGTTGTTATCCGGGGAGAAAACGTCGCCCTTCGGCAAGGGGGCCCGCAAGCTGTACGTCGTGCCGCGTCCCGGTACGATTTCTCCCTGGTCGAGCAAGGCGACCGACATCGCCCATGCCTGCGACATCGATATTGAGCGCATCGAGCGCGGTATTTGTTACGGGCTGCAGTTCAGGGGTACCGTAAGCGATGACGATATCCATGCACTTGGGGCACTGCTGCATGACCGCATGACCGAGGCGGTGCTTGATGCTGGCGAAGAAGCTTACGCCCTGTTCGAAACGCACGAGCCCGCGCCACTCACTACCGTGACGCTCGGTGACAACGGTAACAAGGCTCTTGCGCAGGCAAACAAGGATTTCGGCCTGGCGCTTTCCGACCAGGAAATCGACTATCTCGTAAGAAGCTACGAAGAAATCGGCCGCGATGCGACCGACGCCGAACTCATGATGTTTGCGCAGGCAAACTCCGAGCACTGCCGGCACAAGATATTCAATGCAGACTGGGTCATTGACGGCGAGGCGCGGGACGAACGCCTGTTCGGCATGATCAAATCGACTACCGAGAACAGCCCGGACGGCGTCATCTCGGCATATTCGGACAATGCGGCCGTGATGGAAGGATTCCGTGCGGCGCGGCTGATGCCGCAACCGGGATCGCGTGAGTTCCAGTACAGCGACGAGCCCGTCCATATCCTGATGAAGGTCGAAACGCACAATCACCCGACGGCAATATCGCCATTTCCCGGCGCCGCAACCGGCTCCGGCGGCGAAATCCGCGACGAGGGCGCGACCGGCCTCGGCGCCAAGCCCAAGGCAGGCCTGACCGGATTCACGGTCTCGCACCTGCGCATTCCCGGCTACGAGCAGCCGTGGGAGATCGACTTTCCACATCCCGATCGCATGGCGACGCCACTCGAGATCATGATCGAAGGGCCGATCGGTGGCGCCGCATTCAACAACGAATTTGGCCGCCCGAACCTGCTCGGTTACTTCCGCACCTACGAGACCAGGTTGCCCGGGCTGCCAGATAACGAGATTCGCGGTTACCACAAGCCCATCATGATTGCTGGCGGTGTGGGCAACGTGCGCGAGGAACACGCGCTAAAGAAAGATGTACCGGTCGGGGCTCGCGTAGTTGTCATCGGCGGTCCGGCGATGTTGATCGGCCTCGGCGGTGGCGCGGCATCGAGTCTCGCCAGCGGCACGAGCAGTGAGGATCTCGATTTTGCGTCGGTACAACGTGGCAACCCCGAGATCCAGCGGCGTGCGCAGGAAGTCATCGACCGCTGCTGGCAAATGGGTGGCGACAACCCGATTTTACTGATTCACGATGTTGGTGCGGGCGGTCTGTCGAACGCGGTACCCGAGGCCGTTGATCACAGCGGTCACGGCGCCACGATAGAGCTGCGGGATGTCGATAACGCCGAGCCCGGAATGTCGCCGATGGGCATCTGGTGTAACGAGGCACAGGAGCGCTACGTGCTGATTGTCGCGGCCGATCGCACCGAGGAATTCGAGGCGTTGTGTGAACGCGAGCGCTGCCCGGTTTACGTCATCGGTACGCTCACCGATGACGGCAATCTCGTGGTCAATGACCGCGAGTTCGACAATCGCTCGGTCGACATGCCGAGGAAGATGCTGCTCGGCAATCCGCCAAAGATGACGCGCGATGTCGAGCGCACGCCCGATATCGACGTCCCGCTCGACCTCTGGGGCATCGAACTTGAAGAAGCGGCGATGCGCGTGCTGCGCTTCCCGGCCGTCGCCAGCAAGGGTTTCCTGATTCATATTGGCGACCGCACGGTCGGCGGGCTCAGTGTCCGGGACCAGAATGTCGGACCGTGGCAGGTACCGGTCAGCGATGTTGCCATCACGGCGACAGGCTACGAAAGCACTACGGGCGAAGCGATGGCGATGGGCGAGCGCACGCCGTTGGCAGCACTCAATGCGCCGGCATCGGGCCGCATGGCTGTTGCCGAGGCCGTAACCAATATCGCCGCTGCGCCGATTGAGGACATCCGCAAGATCCGTCTTTCAGCCAACTGGATGGCTGCGGCGGGGCATCCCGGCGAAGACGCGAAGTTGTTCGATACGGTCAAGGCTGTCGGCGATGAACTGTGCCGCGAGCTGGGTATTGCGATCCCCGTCGGCAAGGATTCCATGTCGTTGCGCGCCAGCTGGCGAGAGAATGACGATGACTACCAGGTCGTGGCGCCGGTCTCGCTGATTGTCTCGGCGTTTGCACCGGTGACAGACGTTGACAAACACCTGACGCCGCAGTTGCAGAAGAGCGACGAGGCAACTTACCTGTTGTTGTTCGATCTCGGGCAGGGCAGGAACCGGCTCGGCGGCTCTTGCCTGGCCCAGGCTTATAATCGGGTCGGTGGCGAAACTGCCGATCTCGATGATGCACGTGCTCTGAAAAACTTCTTTGCAGCGGTCCAGGAGCTGAACAGCCGCGACATGCTGCTCGCCTATCACGATCGCAGCGACGGTGGCCTGTTCGCGACCGTCGCCGAAATGATGTTTGCGAGCCGGCTCGGCGTCACGCTGACACTTGACGGTTCAAGACAGGAACTGCTGGAGCAACTGTTTGCGGAAGAGGCGGGCGCGGTCATACAGGTCGCCAAGAACAAACTGACGCAGGTGCAGATGGTGCTGGATCGCACCGGGGCCAAAGCAACAGCAATAGGCAGGGTCGAACGCGAGCCGGTGCTGAAAGTGCGCGGCGGCTCGGAAACGGTGCTTCGCCTTGGTCGCGCCGAGATGGAGCGCGAATGGGCGGAGATGAGTTATCGCATACAGGCACTGCGCGATAACCCGGCGACAGCGCTCGAGGAGTATGACCGAATACTCGACAACAAGGATCCGGGCCTGAATAGCGTGCTGACATTTGACGTCAATGACGATATTGCGCGGCCACTGCGCGGCACGGCCGGCCCAAGAGTCGCGATATTGCGCGAGCAGGGCGTCAACAGCCAGTATGAGATGGCGGCTGCTTTCATTCGCGCCGGCTTCAGGGCTGTCGATGTGCATATGAGCGACCTGCTCAGCGGCAATGACAATCTGGGCAATTACCAGGGGATTGTTGCCTGCGGCGGTTTCTCGTTCGGCGACGTACTCGGTGCGGGTGGCGGCTGGGCGAAGTCGATCCTCTACCATGCGCGCACGCGTGATCAGTTTGCCGAGTTCTTCGAGCGCGGTGACACGTTTGCGCTCGGAGTCTGCAACGGCTGCCAGATGCTATCGCACCTGCGTGAACTCATACCGGGCGCGGACAACTGGCCACGATTCCTGCGCAACAAGTCGGAGCAGTTCGAGGCGCGCCTGAATCTCGTGGAAGTCCTCGAAAGCCCTTCGGTGTTCCTGCAAGGCATGGCAGGCTCGCGTATGCCAATCGCAACGTCGCATGGCGAGGGCCGGGCAAGCTTTGTGGCTGACGCGGATCGCTACATGGCATCGCACATGGTCGCGGCGCGCTACGTCGATAATTATGGTGATGTCGCCGAGAAGTATCCGGCCAACCCGAATGGTTCGGTCGACGGTATCTGTGGCCTATCCAACGAGGATGGCAGGGTTACGATCATGATGCCGCATCCCGAGCGCGTCGCGCGCACGTCACAAAATTCGTGGCATCCGGATGACTGGGGCGCGGCTGGCCCATGGATGCGCATGTTCCGCAACGCCCGCGTCGCCATCGGCTAATTTGGGGACAGTCGCTTAATTATTCACTGGCGCGGCTGGTTGCTACAATCTGAATAATTAAGCGACTGTCCCCAACAGGTCTCTTACGCCGAACTGGCCAGCTCGGCGTTATCGCTTTCCTGTACGAAGAAGCGCCGTACCTTCAGTGCACGGGTGAGCTTTCCACGGCGCACGAAGCACTGGTAGAACATATCCTTCAGAACTTCGAGCAGGATACCGGCCTGTGCGCGATTCAGCATTGGCAAGTCTTCTTCTTCGCCGGTATCGAACAGGATGAATTTGATCGGCGCGAACGTATCGTCATCGATACCTGCAATGTCCTGCGCAATGACGATCTCTTCGAACGCACGCAGGCGGCCGCCGTCACCCAGAGCCGCATAAGCGCTCGACGCCGAGCGGCGGCACATCGAGGCAAACGCATTGAAGTTGTTGTTCGAATAACACGACAGGGCTTCGCGGAACAGGATCTCGGTTTCTTTCGGCAGGTAGGAAAACGAAAAGCGTTCTTTCGGCCGTTCGAGTTCGATGAAATTGCGGTACAGCTCGACCTGGTTTTCGCCGAATTGCTTGACGGCGAACCTGAGGAACACCGGTGCGCCGCAGGCGTCGCAGCGAAACACGAGTCCTACGTGCTTGGGCCTGTGCTGCAGCAGGTCGTCGGCGTGTGGCACGGACTCCGGGCTCATGTGCGCATAGACACTGCAATACGGGCACTCCAGCCCGATCTGCTCGTCATTTTCGAGCAGAAACCCCTGATCCCTGTGCAGAACTATTGTCATGTTCGCTCTTTATTATTGATGCTGAATCAATCAGCTACGCCAGTATGCACCAACAAACCGGCGCCGCTACAAACGCTTAACATAATCTAAAAAACACCCTCGTCCTGTCCCCATTTCCCGACAGCTTCGCGTGCTTTTTCGTTGACTGGCCGGGCGATCAGGGCATCGCGTGACATCGTCACGCGAAAGCGGGCGCCGTCTGCCATGGGCAGGTAGGTCGCCGTGCCATAGTAAGCATCGACCCCGGGCGTCAGTTTCGGGTAATCGCGCGCAAGGCTCCACAGATCGAGAGGGCGTTCCACGGCAAGGTCGTGGACGGTCCGTGGGCGAGTCAGTTCGCTATCGACCGAGGAATATCGGCCGCTCAGGCGTTCGAGCTTGTAGACGGGGTCGAACCCGAGAATCGTCGCCGGTGGCTTCCAGGTGACGATACGCGCGTCGAGTTGCCACTCGTCGCCGTAAATCGGCATGAGCTGGTCCAGCTGCCCTGCGATCATCAGTCGCGCCGTGTAAGTCTGCGGCGCCTCCAGCGTGAACTCGATATCGCCAACCACCTGTTCGTCGGTCAATCGCTCATAAC
>JARRLQ010000045.1:0-15852 GCA_037386905.1 Woeseiaceae bacterium | reverse complement strand
CTGGAAAGTAAGGAAAGACCTGGTCGGGGTGAGAGGATTTGAACCTCCGGCCCCTGCCTCCCGAAGGCAGTGCTCTACCAGGCTGAGCTACACCCCGTTAAGGCGCGCAATCATACACTCTGATTTGCGATGCGGCTACCCGCTTATTCATACACGTCGGGCAGGAAAATTCGCGGTTTTCCGTCCTCGTAGCGGATTTCCGGCTGGATGGCGGGGACGCCATCGGCCTGCCTTTGCCGGGCCCAGTCGAGCAACTCGGCAACCGAGTCGTGACCGGCCAGTGTCTCGATTGTCTTGCGGGTAGGGAACGGGATCTTACGGTCGCCGCAACTCGCCGAGTCGAGCGCCGCGCGGGCGCTCAGCCAGCAGTAATCGGTGATCTCGCTGCCGTCGGGCACGACCTCCTGTCCCTCGGGCATCGCCGCCAGGAAGAAGCGCGTCGACCAGCGTTTCGACAGGTCTGCCGGGGTGACCCAGTGCGTGAAGTAATACAGGCTACCGGCAGGGATCGACAGGTCGTGCTGCCGCAGGAAGTCCGTCCACCTGAGTTCGCCACGAACCAGTTGGTCCCTGCACCCGGCATCAACGCTCTCCGACGCGCCCGGCAGCACGCCGGTTTCTTCAAACAGTTCGCGGACAACGGCGGAGTAGTAGTCGAGGCCGCCTTCATCGAGGTCGAGTAATGCGCTCGCCTCTGCATCGGTCAGGCCTTCACAACACTCGCGGGCCTCAGACTCGTCGTCATCGAGGACGCCGCCCGGAAAGGTGAAGGCATTGCCGAACGCGTCGCCGGCGCGGCGTCGCACGAACAGGAATTCGGGGGCGTCATCGGTGTCCCGCGCGAGAACAATCGTGGCAGAGGGTCTTGGCGTTGCTGTCACGAACGGCGCTGGATGGAAAACTCGGCGAGCGCGACCAGGGCTTGTTTGTAGGCGGAATCGGGAATACCCGACAGAGCTGCGATGGCCGTGTCGGCCGCTTCCTGCGCCCGCATGGCGGTGTATTCAAGCGCGCCAGTTGCTTCAATAATGGCCGTGATCCTGTCGAGTTGGTCAAGTCCACCGTCGACGATCGCATGTCGGATCAGCTTCTTATCCTCGTCCGAGCCTTTTTGCATGGCATAAATCAACGGTAGCGTGGCCTTCCCTTCGGCCAGGTCGTCGCCGAGATTCTTGCCCAGTTCCTCGGCGCTGGCGTTGTAGTCGAGCGCGTCGTCGACGAGCTGGAAAGCCGCGCCGAGGTTCTGGCCATACGTGATCATGGCTTGTTCGTCGTCGCTGCGCCGCTCGGCCAGCACGGCCGCAATCTGCGCGCCGGCCTCGAACAACCGGGCCGTCTTGCGGTAGATCACCTGGCGGTAGGATTCCTCGGTCGTGTCTGGATCGTGCACGTTCATCAACTGCATGACTTCGCCGGCGGCAATCGTGTTGGTGGCATCGGCGAGGATCTGCATGATGCGCATGCTGTTGATATCCACCATCATCTGGAACGCGCGCGAATACAGGAAGTCGCCGACCAGTACGCTGGCCTGGTTGCCGAACACCGTGTTGGCCGTATCGCGGCCGCGACGCCTGGCGGAACCGTCAACGACGTCGTCGTGCAACAGGGTTGCGGTATGGATGAACTCGATGATCGCGGCGGAACGAACGTGCTGCTCGCCCTCGTAGCCGAATGCCCGGGCGGCGAGCAGCACGAGCAACGGCCGCAGCCGCTTGCCGCCGCTGGTCACGATGTACTGCGACACCTGCGAGACGAGCGCGACGTCGCTCTCGAGACTTGTCGAGATCAGGGCATCGACTGCCTGCATGTCGTCCTTCGCCAGTTCGATGACGTCGGCGAAGGTCGGCGAGTCGGGGAGTTTTTCTACCGCTTGCATGAGATGCGCATGATGCCTGAAAAGCCTGTTTTTGGCGACTTGCGTCGCCCGCAGGCCCGCCCTGAAGCCGATTCGCAAGCCATTGAAAACAGGACTAAAATCAACGGGCTCTGGCGTTGACCCGGAGCGGCGTTATCTATAGAATTCCCGCTCCTTTGTGGCAGCCGCCTGAGATACGCCTGTGTGGCGACCCGGCAGCTACAAATAAATCACTTAATTCTCAGTGAGTTGCGTGATCGGCGCGAGTCACGGTACGGAGCAGATAACGATGTATGCGGTTTTTCGCAGCGGCGGCAAACAATACCGCGCGGCTAAAGGCGATATCCTGCGCCTGGAAAAGATCGACGGCGACGAGGGCGCCACGGTCAAATTCGACGAGGTTCTGCTCGTCGGAGAAGGTTCGGATGTCAAGGTAGGAAGCCCGACAGTTTCGGGCAGCACGGTCAGCGCCAAGGTGCTGCGCCAGGGCAAGAGCCGCAAGGTGTCGGTGGTCAAGTTCAAGCGCCGCCAGAACTACCTGCGCCAGGGCTCGCACCGCCAGCTCTTCACCGAGGTGGAGATCACGGGCATCACCGGCGGCGGCGCAAAGAAGGCTGCGCCGGCGAAAGAAGAGGCGGCAGCCGAGAAGCCTGCTGAAAAGAAGGTTGCCAAAAAGGCAGCCAAGAAGAAGCCGGCTAAAAAGAAGGCGGCCAAGAAGGTAGCTAAAAAGGCATCGTCGAAGAAGGCACCGGCCAAGAAGACGGCTTCGAAGAAGGCGTCGAAAAAGAAAGCGGCCAAGAAGTAATCCAGTTTTAGCGAAGGTACAGGTCAATGGCACATAAAAAGGCAGGCGGCAGCAGTAAGAACGGTCGCGATTCAGAATCCAAACGACTCGGCGTAAAGATTTTCGGTGGCCAGTCGGTTCTCGCAGGCAACATCATCGTTCGCCAGCGCGGCACGCGTTTCCACGCGGGCACCAACGTTGGCATCGGCCGCGATCACACGCTGTTCGCGAAGAAAGATGGCCAGGTCAAGTTCGAGCGCAAGGGGCCGAAGAACCGCCAGTTCGTGAGTGTGGTGATAAATTAACAAGGGTAGGAGCGCCTTATGGGCGCGATCGCGGCCATCGGCCGCTCCTACGGCAAATTGAAAGACCCCGCATCAGGCGGGGTTTTTCGTATCTGGCATTAGAATCAAATCATGAAATTCGTCGACGAAGCGACAATCCGCGTACAGGCCGGTAACGGCGGCCACGGCTGCCTGAGTTTCCGGCGCGAAAAGTACGTGGAACGCGGCGGGCCGGACGGCGGTGATGGCGGCCACGGTGGCAGCGTCTATCTCGTCGCCGATCCGTCGATGAATACGCTCGCCGACTTCCGCGTTGCGCGCAAATTTCGCGCCGAGAGCGGGCAGGGCGGCGCCGGTCGCAACAAGACCGGCAAATCGGGCGAAGACCTGGACGTCATGATTCCTTGCGGCACCGTCGTGCACGATGTCGATACGGGCGAACTGATCTGCGACCTGACCGAGCCGGGCCAGCGGCAAAAGGTTGCTGAAGGTGGTCGTGGCGGCCTTGGCAATACGCGCTTCAAGAGCAGCACCAATCGTGCGCCGCGAAAAACAACGCAGGGAACACCCGGCGAAGGCCGTCACCTGAGCCTGGAATTGAAAGTTCTGGCCGACGTTGGTCTGCTCGGCATGCCGAATGCCGGTAAGTCGACACTGATCACGGCGATGTCTTCGGCAAAACCGCGTATTGCCGATTATCCTTTCACGACGCTGCATCCGAATCTCGGCGTCGTCAGAGTGGGCCGGTTGCAGAGTTTCGTCATGGCCGATATTCCCGGCCTGATCGAGGGCGCATCCGAGGGCGCCGGATTGGGTATTCAGTTCCTGAGGCACCTGCAGCGTACAGGTCTGCTGTTACACGTCGTCGATATTGCACCTATCGACGGCTCGGACCCGGCCACTGTCGTCACGGCGATTGCGAAGGAGCTTGCCAGTTTCTCGGCAGAGCTGGCGGACAAGCCGCGCTGGCTGGTCATCAACAAGATCGACTTGCTGGACAGCGAGGAGCGGGCAGCCGCACGAGAAAAACTCGTGGCGGATCTCGATTGGGATGGCCCGGTGTTTGAAGTCAGCGCCGCGACGGGGGAAGGCACCGAGGCGCTCGGCCAGGCGATTATTCGGGAGCTGGAGGTTCTGCGTGAGTCGGATGACCAGCAGGCGGAAGATTCCGCAGGTTGAGCTCCATCGTCTGGTCAAGATATTCGTCGTACGTCGAACACACCTTTCTCTTCTTTTGCGCCAGTCGGCGCCCGAGTACGAACAGTCCCCATACAAAGGCAATTGCGCCACCGCCGGCGCCTGCCATGAAGTACTCCTGGTGACCGATTCTGAAATAGAAGACACCTAAAAGGATCAGGGCGATGCCCAGCACGATCCAGTAATAAGGTGCGTTTTCGTAGATTGTCTTCGGCACGTACATGCAGCCAAGTATGCAGACCCGATCCGCAAAACTTGTCGACCCGCGTCACATATCTTCACGGTCTTGATTATGTTCAAAAACGCGTGATGGTTATTAAAGCCCAAATGACCGCTCGTGCTGTGAACACGACCGCTCGTCGGAATTTGCCCCCGAAACTATTGAATTTGCGACGTATTCACGCCTCAAAAGGCCCCTGTTCCGGCACACTTTGTGAACGGTAAGCGGTACCAGAGTGTGAGGTACGTCACATGCAATACGAGCGCGCTTGGGCACGGGCAAAGCGATCCTCTTCACGGGGATTTACACTGATTGAGCTGATGATCGCAGTCGCGCTGACGGCGTTGCTGTTGAGTCTCGCCGTACCTGCCCTCGACATGTTTACGACGAACGCCCGCCAGACCGGAGCGATAAATGACTTTGTGTCGTCGATGCACATTGCGCGCAGCACGGCAGTTACGACAAATTTCCGTACGACGATTTGTGCGAGCGCATCCGGTGTCAACTGCGAGGCTGTTGACTGGGACCAGGGCTGGATCGTGTTCAATGACAGGGACAGCGACCAGGTCGTCGACAATGATGAAAATATCGTTGCGGCATCCGACGGCATCGATGGGTTGTCGATCCAGTCGGGCGAATTCGGGCAATTCCTGATGTACCGCCCCAATGGCCGGGTAATGACGACAACTGCCGCGGGCAACTCCGGCCAGTTCACGGTATGTGACAACCGCGGCAGTGACTACGCGAAGGTGCTGATCGTCGATCTTTCCGGCCGGCCGCGCCTGTCCAAACAGCTTGCTGATGGTTCCTCACCGTCGTGCGGTTAAGGCTCCACGCTACGAGACTGCCAATGAGATCATCAGCCAATCAACAACGTGGGTTCTCGCTGCTGGAGCTGCTGGTGGCGCTCGTCGTGTTCAGCATTGGATTGCTCGCGGTCGCAGGACTGCAGACCGTTTCGAAGTCGGCGAATTTTGAAGGCTTGCAGCGCACAACAGCATCGCAAATCGCCCAGGGACTGCTCGAAGACATGCGCATGAACGGCGATGCGATCGATGTCTATCGCACGGCTGGTGATATCGGTAACGGCAGCAGGGGAGCGCAACCGGCGCCCAACTGTCAGTCGGGCGCCGAATGCAACTCGGCACAAAAAGCGGCGTATGACCTGTGGTTCTGGGAACAGGCCCTGGACGGCACCATGGAGATTGGTGCGGCTGGCGGCGGTACCGGCGGCCTGGTATTGCCGACGATGTGCGTCGATGGTCCTGTGCTTGGCGGTCCCGGCATCTACACGGTAACGATCGTCTGGCGCGGTACGGCGTCAATTCGAAACTCGGTCAACAACCCTTGCGGTGCCGCATCCGGAAACTACGGTGGCGGACTCGAATTCCGGCGCATCATCCAGGTGCCGACGTATCTCGACCCCAATTTCTGAGCGATTCGAACATGTATACCAGTCCACACATGAATCAGTCCGGCTTCTCCGTCGTCGAGTTGATGGTGGCCATGTTGCTGTCGATGACGCTTGGCATCGCAGTCGTGTCTGTATTCGTCAACAACAGCCACAGCTTCAACCAGGATGAGAACCTGTCGCGGATGCAGGATGACGCGCGTTTCGCACTTCGCGAGATTGCTTTCGATATCAGCATGGCCGGGAATTACGGCGTACTGCATATCCCGGCGAACGTTACCCCTGATCCCAACCTCGCAATCGGTATCGATTGTGGACCGGCGGGCGAGGTCAACTGGATGTACCGCACGATCGATGCCGCCACGACCGAGTCGCTCTCGATCACCGCGGTGGATAATGCCACTGCTGCGAGCGCCGTGGCTGAACATTCATGCATCACGGGCGGGGAACTGCGCGAGGGCACGGACGTTGTATCGATCAAGCGCGTTGCCGGTGCCGAGGCAGGCGCGCTGAACAACGGCTCTGTGTACATGCGCACCAACGGCACTGTCGGGCTCATGTTCCGTGCGCCGTTTCCTGCTGCACCGGCCGTCCCTATTGCTGCACCGAGTTCAGACTGGGAGTTTCGCCCGAGCATTTATTACGTGCGTCAATTTGCCAACAACCCGGGCGACGGCATTCCGACGCTCTGCCGCAAGGTCCTGCGCGGTGTCGGCCCGACGATGACGACGGAGTGTCTCGCTACCGGTATTGAAAACCTGCAGATCGAGTACGGGATCGATACCAGCGAGGACGGACACCCGAACATGTACACGACGAACCCGACGCTGACGGAGATACAGGATGTCGTTTCCGCGCGCATCTTCCTGCTCGCACGCACGACAGAGATCGACACGCGTTACACGAACGACAAGACCTACTCGATCAGCAACGCCGCAGACTATGCGCCGGGAGATTCGTTCCACCGCAGGGTGTTCTCGACCAGCGTGTCGATACAGAACATCCGCAGCCTCAACATGATGGGTTACTGATATGGACAATCGAGTTCTACAAGGGCGGCAACGTCAGCAAGGCGCGGTTCTCGTCGTGGCCCTGATGTTCCTGGTTGCAATTACGCTGCTGACAATCTCGTCCATGCGTTCGAGCAATATCGGGCTGCACATGGCGCAGAACGAGGAGTCGCGCATTGCCGCTATCCAGTCCGCGCAGGCCCTGGCCGACGTCATCGTCGCCAACCCGGCTGCGACACCGGTTGTCGGCAAGAGTGGCTTTACGGCGTGCACGCCGGGCCAGCCCAATTGCGACCGCAACAATCTGCCGGTGTCCGACCCGATGCTGGCCAGCGATGTGGCGAACTACCACCTTTCAGCTCGTGTCGAGCGCACTGGCGGCACGTTCCAACCGCCACCGCGCGCCGTCGAGTCGAGTATCGACAAGTTTGCGAGTGCATCGTTCAAGGTAACGACAACGTTTGACCGCGTGGATGAGGGCCTCGGACGCCAGGCAATAACCGAGGGCATCATGGTTCTCGTTCCCAAACAGTAATCCGATTCATTGACAGAGTACTCAGGTATGGATACCAAGCTTGCAAAGATCTCATTGGCTTCACTGCTCGCGGCGTTGATCGTCACGATCGGAACCGCCGAAGCCGATGACACGGATGTTTATATGAATCCGGGCGCCGGTCTTCCGGCGAACAGCGAACCGATGGTTATGTTCTCGCTGGACTACCGGCCTAACCTTGGTTCGACAGCTTGCAATGGCAACGAGTGCGACACACTGATCGCGGAAGGCTACATGTCGCCTGTCGGGCCTTACACGTTTTTCGACGTCATCCGTGGTGCCATGCGCAAGGTGTTCGATCCGCTCGAAGGCGTTCGTGTCGGCCTGATGATCAATCACAATAACAATAACAGCTGTGAAGGTTTTGGCCGCACGAAGTGCAGTAACGGTGGTTACATTGCGCGCGGATTCGAGCTGTTCGAGAAAGGCGACCTCAATGGCGCAAAGGCACGCTTTCATCTGGTACTGGATTCGATGCCGACGCCGCAGGGTGACCTGAGCCACTCCTACCAGGGCAAGGAACTGTTCTTCGAGTTTTTCCGCTACCTGACCGGGCAGGGCGTGTACAACGCTCACAATGGCTATACCGACTTCGCGACAGACCCGTTGGTCAACCTCGACGTGGCGTTGCCGGTGATTTCATGGGACCCGACGATCGAAACCGGTCCGAAAATAAAGCCGTCGTACGACAGCCCGCTCAACAAGGCAGGCGCCTGTTCCAAGTTGTACACCGTCAACATGATGTTCCAGGTGTCGAACCAGGAAGATGACTCCGACGCGGCGATTGGAGACCCGGTTGCCGCAGGTGGGTTTGGCTCGCCGCAAAGAGAGTTTGCTGACGTAATTCAATACCTGAATGACGCGGATCTCGCCAACGGTTCCTACGGAACTGTTGCCGACCTGGAGGACAAGCAGAATGTCGTCTCCTATTTCATCGTCGACCCCACAAAAATCAACACCACGACCAAGGGCTATGCTCGCGCCGGCGGCACGGGCGTGCCACTCGCACTCAGCGAAAATCCAGACGACCTCGTCGCGACGTTGCAGGAAATATTCAAACAGATCCTGAGCGTCAGCACGACCTTCGTCGCGGCATCGGTTCCTGTTAACGTTTTCAACCGCGCCGAGATCACCGATAACGTTTACATCGCCCTGTTCCAGGTTGATGGCCAGGGCCGTCCGTATTGGGTCGGCAATGTGAAGAAGCTGAGACTCGAGGGCGCGAACAACGCCGCGTCCGATGCCGTTCTTGTCGATGCAACCGGCACGCCGGCGATTGCAGCGGACGGCCGCATTCGCTTTGATGCATTGACGTTCTGGACTGACTCCGGGGCGCTGCCGGCGCCCGACCTCGACGCCGGTGAAGTCGCCGGGCGCGACGGACGCATTGTCAATCGCGGCGGCGCAGGCCAGCAAACACCCGGCTTTATTGCCGGCAGCCCGCAGGAAGCCAACGGGCTGGGCGGACGCACAATTTACTATGACCGCTCGGCGTCATCGCTTGCAGCCCTCAACGTCGACCTGACGACGGCTGCTGCGTTGCAGGCCGATTTCGATGTGGCGACTGCTGCCGAAGCAGCCGAACTGATCGCGTTCTCCCGCGGCCTGGACGTCGATGACCTTGACGGCGACGGCCAGACGAACGAGCCGCGCGAGTGGCTGTTCGGCGATGCATTGCACTCGCGGCCACTGCCGATCAACTACGGCTCGATCGGTGGCTACAGCGATCCCGCCAACCCGGGCATCTTCATAGCTGTTGCGTCCGACGACGGCATGCTGCGAATGATCCGCAACACCCGCACATCGGGTGGCGATTCCGGCCAGGAAATCTGGGCGTTCATGCCGCGCAATTCCATGGAAGCGCAGAAGGTGCTCAGGGCAAACGGCACCGGCATGAAACATCCTTACACGATGGATGGTGCGCCGGTCGCATTCATCTATGACAAGAACCAGGATGGCTCGATCGTTGCCAGTGATGGCGACCGTGTGTACGTGTTTGTCGGCATGCGTCGTGGCGGCAAAGCTTACTACGCGCTCGACGTAACCAATCCCGAGAGCCCGAGGCTCATGTGGCGCATTGAAAAAGGCGGTGACTTTGCCGAGCTGGGACTGACATTCTCGAATCCTCGCGTGGGGCTGGTTGATTCACCGTTCGGTCCCAAGCCGGTTGTCATGTTTGCCGGCGGCTACGACGTCAACAAGGACAAGCGCGGCGTAATCGGCAGCGACGACACTGAAGGCAATGCGATCTATGTCGTCGATGCGGAAACAGGTGCGTTGATCTGGAAGGCCCGTGGCGGCTCCGGTGGCGGCGGCAATGTCTTTGCGCATGCGCAGCTCAAGGACAGCATCCCGTCGACCTTGTCAGTCGCCGACACCGACGGAGACGGCCTTACCGACCGCATCGTTGTGGGCGATACCGGCGGCAATGTCTGGCGTGCTGACATCCAGGGCGACGATGTGTCGAAGTGGAAGCTGTCGCTACTTGCTTCCGTCGGCCGCCATGCAGGTGGCGCACCGAGCTTCGCAACTGACAGAAGGTTCTTCCATCGTCCGGACATCGTTCCAAGCAAGGACAGCAACGGCCTGTTTGACGGTATCGTCATTGGCTCGGGTAACCGCGCCGATCCGTTGGATAAAGGCGGCTCCGCTTACAACTTCATGTACATGATCAAGGACCGCCACACGTCGGTCGGCAGCGGTATCGATACCGGATTGCAGCACGTCGACTTTGGTGACGTGACAAGCAATTGCCTGCAATCCTCGGGCGGCTGCACCGTGAACCTGACGCACGGTTGGAGGCTGGGCCTCGAAGAGCCAGGTGAGAAGGTTCTCGCCACCGCGCTGACGTTGACCGGCAAGACCTTCTTTACGACGTACATGCCGTTCTCGGGCACTGGCGCGACAGCGTGCTCGCCGTCCGAGGGCGCTGGCCGTCTGTATGCGGTTTCGTTCCAGGATGCTACGGCGGTCATCAACTACGACACCAGTGATGATGACCCGAACAGCCCGGATCCGGATGCGCCGACGACGAAGGAAGACCGCAGCGTCGAGCTGAAGTCACTCGGCATCCCGGCCGAGGTCGTCTCGGTACCGCCGAACAAGATCCTGCGCCCGGACCTGCAAATCGACAATATCGATGCAACGACTCGCTGGCGTACGTTCTGGTACCTGCAGGAAGACGCGGACCTTTAACAACGTAACCGAATACTGACAAGGACATCACTATGAACTTCAACAACAAGATGCTGCAGCGCGGTATCACGCTGCTCGAATTGATGATCGTCGTGGCGATAATCGCGATGATCGCCGCGTTTGCCTATCCGTCGTATACACAATACATAGTTGACACGAAGCGTACCGCCGCGACGTCGACGTTACTGCAGGTGGCAGATCGCCAGCAGCAGTTCTTCATGGACAACAAGCGTTTTACGACAGACATGACGGACCTGGGCTACCAGGACAATCCGCTGTGGGTATCGGACGACGGCAACAGGGTTGTCGCAGGTGATGCCGACGCGGTGTACGTGTTCGGCCTCGTCAACGTCACTCCCACTGAGTTCCTCGCGTTTGCGGTGCCGATCGGTCAGCAGCAGATTCGGGATTCCAAGTGCGGTGCCCTGACCCTGAACAATGCACGGGCGCGGATGGCGTACGGAACGGACCCGGACGACTGCTGGTAGCCCGCCGTCATTGCAAGCGGAGCGAACCAATCTCACGAAAAAGCCGCCCAATGGGCGGCTTTTTTACAGGTCGTGTCGCTGCGCTCGCGACGACGTCAGGATCAGCTGTTGAGGGCTTTAACGCGCGTGTTCAGGCGGCTCTTGTGGCGAGCGGCCTTGTTCTTGTTGACGATGCCCTTGTTGATCATGCGATCGATGACCGGAACAGCTTCCTTGTAGGCCGCCACGGCAGCCTCTTTGTCGCCGGCATCACAGGCCTTGACGACATTCTTGATCTTGGTGCGCATCAGGGAGCGCTGCGCCATGTTGTGCTTGCGGGCCTTCTCGGCCTGGCGGGCGCGCTTCCCGGCAGATTTGATGTTTGCCACTGGTTCTTACCGTGTCAGGATTCCAAAGAGCCGCGTATTATTCGTGCCCGGCACCCGCTTGTCAATGACTCCCGCAATTTGGGGACAGTCGCGTAATTATTCGCCGGATTGCCGCAGGATTCAGTCAAATAATTACGCGACTGTCCCCAAATTGCGGATAAACTCTCTGGCCGTATGAGCAGCAACAAAGTCACTGGAGTCAAGCTCATGCTCAAGACCTCGGTGGTCAGCGGCATGACCTTCCTGTCCCGCATCCTGGGGCTGGTCAGGGACATCGTGTTTGCCCGCTATTTCGGCGCGTCACTGGTCATGGACGCGTTTCTCGTCGCCAACCGCATTCCGAACATGTTACGGCGGTTTTTCGCCGAAGGAGCGTTCTCGCAGGGTTTCGTGCCGGTCATGGCGCGCTACCGGGACAAGCACAGCCACGAGGACGCGCGTGAATTCGTCGACGCCGTCGCCGGCACTTTCGGCATCATCCTGTTCCTGGTCACGCTGGCCGGTGTCATTGCGGCGCCACTGTTGATCGCGGTCGTGGCGCCCGGGTTCATCGGCGACGACGGCCGCTTCGACCTCGCCACGCTGATGCTGCGATTCACGTTTCCGTACCTGTTTTTCGTGTCGCTGACAGCCTTCGCCGGCGGCATCCTGAATACCTACGGGCGCTTCGCGGTGCCCGCATTCACGCCGGTCATCCTCAACGTTGTTCTGATATCTGCCGCCATCTGGTTATCGCCGCAACTCGAGGAACCCGGCATGGCGCTGGCCTACGCGGTATTCATTGCCGGCGTACTTCAGCTGCTGTTCCAGGTACCGTTCCTGCTGCGCATACAGGCACTGCCGAGGCCGAAGTGGGCAGTAGCGCATGAAGGTGTGCGCCGCGCGAGCCGGCTGATGCTGCCGGCCATATTCGGCTCCTCGGTGGCACAGCTCAATGTACTGATCGGCGGAATCATCGCCTCGCTGCTCGGCGTCGGCAAGATCAGCCTGCTGTATTACTCGGACAGGCTGATGGAGTTTCCGCTAGGGCTGTTCGGCATCGCGCTTGCGACAGTCACGCTGCCGTACCTGTCACGGCAATTTGCCAACGGCCAACATAGCGAGTTTTCGGCGACGCTCGACTGGTCGATGAAACTCGTGCTGCTGATCGCCGTGCCTGCGGCCGTCGGTCTCATCGTGCTGGCGGAGCCGCTCGTTGCGACCATCTTCTATGGCGGTGTCTTCAGCGCGGACGACGTGCAGATGACGGCGCTGGCGTTGCAGGCTTTTGCCGTCGGGCTCGTCGGGTTTTCGTACGTCAAGATCCTGGCCCCGGCTTATTTCGCCCGTGAAGATACGCGCACGCCGGTACGTATCGGGCTCATTGCACTGGCTGTCAACTTCACGCTGAGCGTGTCACTGGCCTGGTACCTTACCTCTATTGGCTATGCCGGCACCCATGCGGGTCTCGCGCTGGCGATTTCTGTCGCCGCATTGCTCAATGCGGCGCTGCTGTATCGAGGCTTGCTAAAAGACAAGGTCCTCAGTCACTCGCAAGGCTGGGTCGCGTTGCTAATCCAGGTCACACTGGCCAACGTCGTCATGTGGATCGTCATCGACCGGCTCGAGCGTCCACTGGATTGGTGGCTGGCAACGTCTGCCTCGGATCGCATCGGCTGGCTGGCCGTCAGTATAGCGGCAGGCGCAGGTGCGTATTTCATCGTACTGCTCGTCACAGGACTGCGGCCCTCGAAGCTCGGCATCAGGCCCCATTAGCATGCGCCTCGTCCGACACATCGACGACCTCCCATTCGACGAGCTCGCTCGCGGCAGCGTTGTTACGATCGGCGCCTACGACGGCCTGCACCTCGGTCACGAGCAGTTGCTTGCCCGCGTCAAGGCGGCAGCAAAAGACAAAGGCCTGCCGTCGGTTGTCATGAGCTTCGAGCCAACTCCAAAAGAGCATTTTTCGACCAGCAAGCCACCGGCACGTCTTATGAGGTTCAGGGAGAAGTACGAGGCGCTGGCCGATCACGGCATCGACATATTCTATTGCCCGCGCTTCGATGCGCAGATACGGGACATCGCGGCAGACGCGTTCATCAGGCGCATCCTCGTGCACGGATTGTGTGCACGACATGTCGTCATCGGTGACGATTTCAGGTTCGCGGCGAAGCGGGAAGGGCGTCTCGAGCACCTGCAGCGAGCGGGTGCGGCGCTGGGCTATACGGTCGAGCAGGTGGACAGTGTCATCGTCAATGGAGTCCGCGTCAGCAGCACGGCAATTCGCGAAGCGCTGTGGGACGGCAACGTCGCCGACGCCACGGCATTGCTCGGCCGGCCGTACCGGATGTCGGGCAAAGTGATCAAGGGCGAGAAACTCGGCCGCACGCTGGGCTTCCCAACTGCGAATGTTGACCTGCGGCGCAAGCAAAGCGCCGTCATGGGGATCTTCGCCGTGCGCGTCAACGGGCTGGCGGTTGGTACGAAGGACGCCGTAGCCAGTGTCGGCACGCGCCCGACCTTTGACGGCACGAAGCCGCTGCTCGAAGTGCACATCTTCGATTTCGATGAGGATATTTACGGCAAGTACATCCACGTCGATTTCATTGCGCGGCTGCGCAGCGAAGAGAAGTACGACGATGTCGAAGAACTGGTTGCGCAGATGCACCGGGATGCAGACAATGCGAGATCGATTCTGGCTGCGACTGCAGCATGAGAGAGAGTAAGTGACCGAAACCGCAGACAGGTCAACCCGGCGCTTCATCGCGTGGATTGTCGTCGCCCTCGTCGTCGTTATCGCAGACCAGGGAACGAAGTGGGCCATCATCGAATGGCTTGATCTGTATGGCAAAGTGCCGATTAACTCATTCATCAACATCACGCACCAGCAGAACACCGGTGCGGCCTTCAGTTTTCTGGCCGGTGCCGGCGGTTGGCAGCGCTGGTTCTTTGTCGTCCTTGGCTCGGCGGTCAGTGCGGCGATCGTCGTCTGGCTGTGGCGCATCAGAACAGAAGGGCCACTGGTGCTTATGGCGGGATTGTCGCTCGTACTCGGCGGCGCCATTGGCAACCTGATCGATCGTGCAAGGCTCGGTTACGTAACCGATTTCATCCAGGTGTGGTTCGGTAACTGGGCGTTCCCGTCATTCAACGTGGCGGATTCCGCGATCAGCGTGGGCGCTGCGCTGCTGATTATCGATGCGCTGTTCCTCTCGGGGAGGGACAACAAAAAGGGGTCAGAGCCCCAGGGCTAGAACAAGACAGGGGCCAGAGCCCCAGGGCTCTGACCCCTTTTTGATTCGCCCGCAGGGGCGGGCTCCCGCGATTTTTCATCAGCGCGTATCGGTCCAGCAATCCGGCTCCGGGCTGGAGTTCTTCGCGCCCCGACCATCGAGATCGAAGGTCAGGCATTTGCCGGCTTCATTGCCGGCGAGCTGGTACGTCGCCACGGCCTGGAAGTTGACGGCCGTCGGGTTGTTCACCGTAACTGTGTAGGCGCCCGTATCCGACGTGATCGTGTTGCCGGCGTACCCGAGTTCCGTCAGCGTGCCGTAGCGGCTGTTCTGCAGGTAGAAACGCTCCTGGTTAACAGCAATCTCCATCAGCATTGACTTCGCCTCGTTGCGCTTGGCACGGTCCACGAAATCGCGGTAGTTGGGGTACGCGATCGCCGCCATGATGCCAATGATGACAATGACAATCATGAGCTCGAGTAGCGTGACACCACGCATTTTCCGATAGTAGCTACGTAACATCATTCGATACCGTCCTGTGTCCACAGTGTACGAACCGGTACGTTCTCAAATCCGGGGTCGAAACACTCTACACCAACGCAACCGAGCGGCGGAACGTCGCAGTCGTCGCCGGTGCAGTTCGGATCCGGGCTCGGGAACAGGATCGTCGGTGATGGTGCGATACCGCCCTGCTGCAGGGTCGACTTGCGCTCATCGTCCGAAATCAACGGGTTCAGCGTGTCGATGTTCGGCACGATCGGGTCACCGTTGACGGCGCTGACGCGGTACAGGAAGTTCGTTCCCTTGCCGGCAGCACAGGTCGCCGCAGCATTGGAGTCCGGTGTGAACGCGACGAAAAAGATCTCGTTGTTGAATGTCAGCGAATCGGCCAGGACCTTTTCGTTGGCCGGCAGCGTGAACTTCCAGCCACGGTCGCTGGCCGTCACAACCGTCTGCGTCTGGCCGCTGACCTCGACGAGATCTGCATCGGTGGCGATCGGGTAGTTGTCGTACTGCGCCTGTGTCAGCTGGTTGAAGACGTCGCCGTCACGTACCGAGTAAAAGCGGTCGGTGGCCGACAGGTCGAACGGGTGCGCACGATAGCCGGAACCGATGCTGACCGAGACATAGCGGCGCTGTTGTGTCTTGTCTGTGATCAGCGACACGTCCGGTGCGTTGTAGACACGACGCGTATCGGCGGCTGTCGGCGTTGCCAGACCTTCGGCACCGAGCTGCGCAATGACGCCACCGCTGACGAGCGAGGACGGATCC
>JARRLQ010000044.1:0-36160 GCA_037386905.1 Woeseiaceae bacterium | reverse complement strand
TCGCCTTCGTCGCCAATCACGAGCAGCAGCAGGCCGCCGGCTATCGGTAGCCAGATCAGGATGCTGAGCAAGTATTGCGAAAAGTCCATGGGCGCCCTACCTGAACCAGATCAGCCAGCTGAGCAATGCCGTCAGCCCGATGAAGATGGCGAATGCATAGGTGTACAGGTACCCGGTCTGTATCTGGCGCATGACGCCGGCCAGTTTGCCGATCGAGCTGGCGGTGCCGTTGACGATGACGCCGTCGATAATCATCTGGTCACCTTTCTGCCACAGGAAGTTGCCAATGCCCCTGCCCCAGGCGGCAAAGCCCTTGATGTAGAGGTCGTCCATGTAGTACTTGCGGTCAAGCAAGTCATACAGACCCCTGACCCTTGACTGTATCGTCTCCGGGATGTCCGGACGCTTGAGGTACAGGAACCAGGCCGTCGCGACACCTGCCACAGCCAGCCAGAATATCGGTGTCTGGATCGCGTGGGTGACCAAGCCAAAGCTGCCATGCCACTCCTCCGCAAGCTCGGCCAACACGTTGTGGCGCTCCGTTACCTGGATCGCGTCACCGAAGTAGCCACCGAACAGGATCGGCTCGACGGTGGACCAGCCAATAATTGCGGACGGGATCGCCAGCAGGATAAGGGGCACTGTGACGACCCACGGAGTCTCATGCACGTGCGACGCGGTTTCCTTGTCCATGCGTGTCTCGCCATGGAACACGAGGAAGAACATGCGGAACGTGTACAGCGCCGTAACGAACACGCCCAGCAGCACACTCAGGTAGGCGATCCAGTACACCGCGCCCTGGCCTTCCCAGTGCGACTCGTGAATAGCCTCGATCAACAGGTCCTTCGAGAAGAAGCCGGCACTACCCGGGAAGCCGATCAGCGCAAGCGACCCGATCAGCGCCGTCCAGTAAGTGATCGGCATATACTTCCTCAGGCCACCCATCTTGCGGATATCCTGCTCGTGATGCAGCGCGATGATCACCGAGCCGGCGGCCAGGAACAGCAGCGCCTTGAAGAAGGCGTGCGTCATCAGGTGGAAGATTGCAGCACTGTAGGCGGATGCTCCCAGCGCGACCGTCATGTAGCCCAGCTGTGACAGCGTCGAGTAGGCAATGACACGCTTGATGTCGTTCTGCACGATGCCCAGCAGGCCCATGAAGAAGGCCGTGATAGCGCCGATAGTCAGCACGACTGCAAGTGCCGTCTCCGACCACTCGAACAGCGGCGACATACGCGCCACCATAAAGATGCCGGCCGTGACCATCGTCGCGGCATGGATCAACGCGGAGATGGGTGTCGGGCCTTCCATCGAGTCCGGCAGCCAGACATGCAACGGTGCCTGCGCGGACTTACCCATCGCGCCGATGAACAAGAGGATGCAGATAACCGTCATCGCGTTCCAGGGCGTACCGGAGAACACTTCGAGGTTCTGTGCCGCAACGCTCTCAGCCTGACCGAATACTTCAGCGTAGTCGAGCGAACCGGTGAACATGACGACACCGGCGATACCGAGGATAAACCCGAAGTCTCCGACACGATTGACGAGAAACGCCTTGAGGTTGGCGAAGATCGCCGATTCGCGCTTGAACCAGAAGCCGATCAGCAGGTAGGAGACCAGGCCAACCGCCTCCCAGCCGAAGAACAGCTGCAGGAAGTTGTTCGACATCACGAGCATCAGCATCGAGAACGTGAACAACGAGATGTAGCTGAAGAAGCGCTGGTACCCTGGGTCGTCGTGCATGTAGCCGATCGTGTAGATGTGGACCATGAACGACACGAACGTGACGACAACCATCATCAGTGCCGTCAGGCGATCGACGAGGAAGCCCACCTCCATGCGCAGGCCGTCCGTAACCGCCCAGGTGTAAACGCTGATGTTCTCGGCCGGTGCGCCGTCGAGCAGCATGGCCTTGAGGACAACACACGACAACGCAAATGAGATACCAACGCTCAGGATCGTGACCCAGTGTGCGCCTGCCCTGCCTATCTGCTTGCCGGCAAGCCCGGCAATGGCAGCAGCGGCCAGTGGGATCAGTACGATTGCGAGGTAGTAGTTCAGCATCCGGCTAGCCCTTCATCGTATTGAGTTCTTGTACGTTGATAGAGCGTCGAATGCGGAACAACACCACGAGGATCGCGAGACCTATGGCCGCCTCTGCAGCAGCAACGGTCAGGATAAAGAACACGAACACCTGCCCGGTCTCGTCACCGAGGTGGCGCGAGAACGCAACGAAATTGAAGTTGACGGCGAGCAGCATGAGCTCGATGCACATCAGCAACAGGATCAGGTTGCGCCGGTTAATGACGATGCCCGCGATGCTGAGCACAAACAGCATGGCCGACAGCGTCAGGTAGTGCGACAGACCGATCATTGCTTCTTCTCCGAGTCCATCTTGACCACGCGGATGCGGTCCTTGGCCCGCACGGCGACCTGTTTCGCAATGTTCTGCACCTTGAGACCCGGACGCTTGCGCATCGTCAGCGTGATTGCAGCAACGATAGCCAGCAGCAGCACGACCGCCGCGATCTCGAATGCGTAGACGTGCTCGGTGTAGAGCACCGAACCCAGCGCCTTGGTGTTTGAGTAGCCCTCCGGCGTCGCCGCGAAACCGGTCGCAGCCACGTCTTCCTGGCTACGCAGCCAGATCAGCTGGATCAGTTCAAATGCCATCAATAACGCGACGCCGATGCCGACAGGCGCATAGCGTGTCAGTCCGCGCTGTACTTCCTCGACCTCGATGTCGAGCATCATGACGACAAACAGGAACAGAACCATGACCGCGCCGACATAGACAAGCACCAGCACGATCGCGAGGAATTCGGCCTCGGCAAGCAACCACAGGCACGCAGCCTGGAAAAACGTCAGAACCAGAAACATGACAGCATGCACCGGATTTTTCGAGAACACGACACCGAGCGCCGCGCCAATCATGACGGCCGCAAACATGTAAAAGAGAATCGTCTCAAACATCACTGGTTGCCCTAGCGGTACTTCGCATCCGCTGCCTTGTCCGCCGAAATCATGGCGTCGTATTTCTCGCCCACGGCCAGCAGCTTGTCCTTGGTCATGATGTTCTCGCCCGGCGCCTCCATGTGGTACTCATGCAGGCGCGTCTCTACGATCGCGTCGACCGGGCAGGCTTCCTCGCAGAAGCCGCAGTAAATGCACTTGAAAAGATCGATGTCGTAGCGACTCGTGCGACGCGTGCCGTCGTCACTAACCTCGGACTCGATCGTGATGGCAAGCGCCGGACAGACCGCCTCGCACAACTTGCAGGCAATGCAGCGCTCTTCGCCGTTCGGGTAACGCCGTAATGCATGCAGGCCACGGAAACGCGGTGACTGCGGTGTTTTCTCCTCCGGATACGAGAGCGTGATGCTCTTGCGGAAGAAATTCTTCTGCGTTACCGACAGCCCCTTGAACAGTTCCCACAGGGCAAATGTCTTGATGTAGCTGATTACTCGATTCATCACACCTACCCTGTCAGTCCTTGCCAGGGACCAATCTCAAACCACGCCATCGCACCTTCAACGGCGATCCAGATGATCGTGACCGGGATAAACACTTTCCAGCCGAGACGCATGATCTGGTCATAGCGATATCGCGGAAACGTCGCGCGCAGCCAGAAGAAGACGTACATGAAGAACGCCATCTTGATAAATAGCCACGGGAAGCCACCCGCAAATATCCAGCCAAAGAACGGATTGTCACCGTACGTCTCGACGCCATAGTCCCAGAACTCAATCGGCGAAGCCCAGCCGCCGAGGAAGAACACGGACGTCAGTGTCGAGATCAGAATCATGTTGGCGTACTCGGCAAGGAAAAAGAGTACAAATGCCACGCCCGAGTACTCGACGTGGAAGCCGGCCACGATCTCCGACTCGCCCTCGGCGACGTCGAACGGGGCGCGGTTGGTTTCCGCGACACCGGCGATCCAGTAGACGAAGAACAGTGGCAGGAGTGGGAGAATGAACCAGTGCTGCGCGCCACCACGTTGCCCGGCGACAATATCGCCGATATTGAGGCTGCCAGCCGCCATCAGGATGCCAACGAGCGCAAAGCCCATCGCAATTTCGTAGGCGACGATCTGCGCCGCAGAGCGCATGGCGCCGAGGAACGCGTATTTCGAATTGGTGGCCCAGCCGGCAAGAATCACGCCATAGACGCCGACCGAGGTTAGCGCCAGCACATACAGAAGACCTGCATCGATATCGGCAATGACGAACCAGTCGTTCATCGGGATGACGGCCCAGGTGGCGAGCGCGGGGATCAGCGTCAGCAACGGCGCAATGATGAACAGGAAGCGGTTCGACTTCGACGGGACAATCACTTCCTTGAACAGCAGTTTGAAGACATCGGCAAATGGCTGCAAAAGACCATGCCAGCCAACCCGGTTCGGACCGACACGCGCCTGCATGCTGCCGATGACCTTGCGTTCGAAATAGGTCGAGAATGCGACGGTCAGGATGACGCCGATCGTAACCAGCAAAATCTTGAACAGCACCGTTAGCAGGTACTGCCACAGCGGCGTTAACATGTTCCACCCGTTTATCGCGAAATCGGGAACGAGGCCTGCGAGAAACTCGAGCATCAGCTTTCGTCCCCCGCGGCGGTCCGTGCCGCCACCGTCATTTGTAGTGCATTTGCACGGCGCACCAGGCCATCGACCGAATAGATGGGCACGTCGATTTCGGCCTCGGGCGCATCTTCGCCATTGAGCTTCGCGGCTTTCGTCGTGCCGCTGTATGCAGCCGGCTCGATATCGCCGAGTTTTTCCGCCAACTCGTTGCGAACGTCCTCGGAGGTCACGTACTCGAAGCCCGGTGCATCGACGAGATTGCCGAGCACGCGCAGCACTTTCCATGCCGGCCGCGAATCGCCAACCGGGTTTGCGACACCCGAGAAACTTTGCCACACGCCTTCCACGTTGACGTACGTGCCCGACGTTTCGGCAAACGTGCCAACCGGCACCAGCAGATCGGCAGACTCGCGCAAGGCCGGGGAGTCGAATGCTGTCAGCGCAATGACGAATCCATGCTTTTGCAGCAATGCGGTTGCATCACTTGCGCAGAGCAGATCGGCGTCCGGCTCCACGCCAAGCAAGACAACGGCATCGAGCGGCGCTTCGAGCATGCTCGCCGCGTTGCGACCATCATCGCCCGGCAGCACACCTGCCAGGCTCAGACCGGCGCTGTTGGCGCCCGGTGACAACGTTCCCAGCGTCGCATCCGCAGAGTTGGCAATTCCAGCGGCGAGAGCACGTACGGTGCTGAATCCCTCGTGCCGGCCGGCAATATTCCCGAGCAGGACGAGCGCGTTATCCGCTTTCTTCAGTTTGCTGACAATGCTCTTGACGCCGTCGCCGGATAGCAACTCGGCGAGACCCGCACCCGACAGGTACTCATCAACGTCGAAAAAGTACTCGTGCTGCTCGCTGCTCGCGAAGCTGACACTTGCGCCGCCAAGCGCCGCCTTCCTGACACGATGCGCAATGATCGGTGCTTCGTGGCGCAGGTTGGAACCAATGACGAAGATAGCATCGAAGTTCTCGATGTCGGCGATATTGCAGCCCAGCCATGGGAACGCCGGGTCACTGGCCTCGTCAGAAAAATCGCGACGCTCGATGCGGTGGTCGATATTCGCAGAACCCAGGTGCCCTGCCAGCCGTGCCAGGAGATGCCCTTCCTCGGTGGTGGCACTCGGCGATGCGAGGAACCCGGACTTGTCGCCAGCTTCCTTGAGTCGTTCGGCCGCTGCGCTCAGCACTTCTTCCCAATCGGCCGTACGCCACTCGCCGCCTTCCTTGATCATCGGCGTGGTCAGGCGATCGTCGCTGTAGATCGCCTCGTAGCTGAAACGATCGCGATCGGCCAGCCACGTCTCGTTAATGCTCTCGTTTTCACGCGGCACAATGCGCTTGACGGTTCCACGCAACACATGTGCATACATGTTCGAGCCGACGCAGTCGTGCGGCGATACCGTCGCTCGTTGCGCCATTTCCCAGGCACGCGCGCTATAACGGTAAGGCTTGTTGTTCAGCGCACCGACCGGGCACAGATCGATAATGTTGGCCGACAGCTCGTGATCGACACTTTGTTCGATGTAGGTGCCAATCTTCATGTTCTCGCCGCGTTCGGTAGTACCGAGCTGCGGCCGCCCCGTGATCTCCTCGCCGAAACGGACACAGCGCGTGCAGTGGATGCAGCGCGTCATGTCGGTTGAGACGAGCGGGCCGATGTCCTTGTCCTTTACGACCCGCTTGCCATCGTTATAACGGCTTACATCGCGGCCGTAGCCCATGGCCAGGTCCTGCAATTCACACTCACCGCCCTGGTCGCAAATCGGGCAATCCAGCGGGTGGTTGATCAGCAGGAACTCCATCGTCGCCTTCTGCGCTGCGATAGCCGCGGGCGACCGCGTGAAGACCTTCATGCCCTCAGCGACCGGTGTCGCACATGCCGGCAGCGGCTTCGGCGCTTTCTCAACCTCGACGAGGCACATGCGGCAGTTTGCCGCGATGCTCAGCTTCTCGTGGTAGCAGAAACGCGGCACGTACGCGCCAACGGCGTCCGTAACCTCGATAACCATCTGGCCCGGTTTCGCCTCGACCGACTTGCCGTCGACTTCAATGTTTACGACGTCGTCACTCATGCCTAGGCGGCCGCCTCCGAGGGATCATCGACAATGCTGCGGCCATGGTTACGCACCATGTACTCGAACTCGTGGCGGAAATGCTTGAGGAAACTCTGCACGGGCCAGGCCGCAGCGTCACCCAGGGCGCAAATCGTGTGCCCTTCGATCTTGTTGGCCACACTGACGAGCTTGTCGAGGTCTTGCTCGGAGCCCTTGCCGTCGATGATGCGCGTCAGCATGCGGTACAGCCAGCCGGTCCCCTCACGGCACGGCGTGCACTGGCCACAGGACTCTGCCATGTAGAAACGCGAAATGCGGCGCAGGACGCGCACCATGCAGGTCGTTTCGTCCATGACGATGACGGCACCGGTGCCGAACGATGACCCTGCTTGCATCAACGAGTTGTAGTCCATCGTGCAGTTTTCGATGATCTCCGCCGGCAGAACCTTGCACGAAGAGCCACCCGGGATGACCGCCTTCAACTTGCGGCCTTTCCAGATGCCGCCGCAGATCTCGATCAGGTCCTTAAAAGGAATGCCCATGGGCAATTCATAGTTCCCCGGGTTTTCGACATGACCCGAAACCGAGAATTGCGCGGTACCGCCCGAGCCTTCCGGACCGAGACCGGCAAACCACGCTGCCCCGTTGCGGATGATCGCCGGGACGCTGGCCAGGCTTTGCGTATTGTTGATCGTGGTTGGCTTGCCGTACAGCCCATAGCCGGCGGGGAACGGCGGCTTGAAGCGCGGCTTGCCCTGCTTGCCTTCAAGTGACTCGAGCAGCGCCGTTTCTTCGCCGCAGATATAGGCGCCAGCGCCGACGAAGGCATGCAGGTCGAAGTCGATGCCGGAGCCCTGGATGTTCCTGCCGAGAAGGCCTGCTTCGTAGGCCTCTTTGACCGCGCCTTCGAAACGCGGCACCGGCTCGTCGATAAACTCGCCACGAATGTAGTTGTAACCGACGGTGGCACCCATCGCGTACCCGGCAATCGCCATGCCCTCGACATGCGCATGCGGGTTGTAACGCAGGACTTCCCGGTCGTGGCAGGTGCCCGGCTCGCTCTCGTCCGAGTTGCAAACGAGATACTTCTGAACGTCCGAGCCTTTCGGCATGAAGGTCCACTTCAGTCCCGTCGGAAAGCCCGCACCGCCGCGGCCACGCAAACCGGATGCCTTGACCTCGTCGACAACTTCCTCCGGTGTCATCTTTCCGGCGAGGATCCTGTTCCACGCCTCGTAGCCACCGTGCTTCTTGTACACCTCGAGCGTCCACGAGTCTTTCTCGCCGAAAGTTGTAAAGCAGGTCAGGTTTTGCTCGTATTTCGCCATCAATCGAGCCCTTCCAGGATCTCGTCGACCTGCTCGGTCGTGAGATTCTCGTGGTACTTGTGATCCACCATCATCATCGGTGCACCACAGCAGGCGGCGAGGCATTCCTCTTCACGCTTGAGGTAAATGCGGCCGTCGTCTGTGCTCTCACCCAGCTTGATGCCGAGCTTGTTTTCGACGTGATCGACAATGTCATCGGCGCCGCGCAGCATGCAGGAGATGTTCGTGCAGATGGCGACGTTGTGCCGGCCCACCGGCTTCGTCTGGAACATCGAGTAGAATGTGGCGACCTCATAGACATGAATTGCCGGTAACTCGAGATACTCGGCAACGGCATTCATCAGTTCTGCTGTCAGGTAGCCGTTATTTTCATGCTGCACCGCGTGCAACGCGCTGATCACCGCCGACCGCTCCCTGCCCTCCGGGAAACGTGCTTTCCAATGATCGATCTCTTCCCTGACGTGATCGGACAGCAGCTCGATACTCATCGATCCACCTCACCGAACACGATGTCCTGTGTACCGATCACGGCAACGACGTCGGCGAGCATGTGGCCTTCAACCATTTCCGACATAGCCGACAGGTGTGCAAAACCGGGTGCACGGATTTTCACGCGGTATGGCTTGTTTGCGCCGTCCGAAATTATGTAGATGCCGAATTCACCTTTTGGATGCTCGACCGCTGCATACGCCTCGCCCTCCGGCACGCAGTAGCCTTCGGTAAACAGTTTGAAGTGATGAATAAGCGACTCCATGTCGTCTTTCATCTCGACGCGTCGCGGCGCCACGACCTTGTGGTCGTCGATCATGACCGGACCCGGATTGTCGCGCAGCCAGTCGATGCACTGCCTGACAATGCGATTGGACTGGCGCATTTCTTCGATACGCACGAGGTAACGGTCATAGCAGTCACCATTCGTGCCGACGGGAATGTCGAAATCGACCTGGTCGTAGACTTCGTATGGCTGCTTCTTGCGCAGGTCCCATTCAACGCCGGAGCCGCGCAGCATCGGGCCGGTAAAGCCCAGTTGCATCGCACGCTCCGGAGAAACGACTGCAATATTGACGGTGCGCTGTTTCCAGATGCGGTTATCGGTGAGCAGCGTCTCGTACTCATCGACACAACCCGGGAAGCGCTCGGTAAAGGCCTCGATAAAATCGAGCAAGGAACCATCGCGAATCGAATTGAGCCTGTCGACTTCTTTTTTGCTACGGAACTTCGACTCCTGGTATTTCGGCATCGAGTCCGGCAGATCGCGATAGACACCACCGGGCCGGTAGTAAGTCGCGTGCATACGCGTGCCGGAGACGGCCTCGTAACAATCCATGAGATCTTCCCGCTCGCGAAAGCAGTACAGGAACATCGTCATTGCGCCGATATCCAGGCCGTGGCCGGCGAGCCACAGCAGGTGATTCAGGATGCGGGTGATCTCGTCGAACATGACGCGGATGTACTGGGCGCGAACGGGCACTTCGATACCGAGCATCTTCTCGATCGCCATGACGTAAGCATGTTCGTTGCACATCATCGACACGTAGTCGAGACGATCCATGTACCCGATGGTCTGGTTAAACGGCTTGGACTCCGCGAGTTTCTCCGTCGCACGGTGCAACAGGCCGATGTGCGGGTCCGCCCTCTGGATGACCTCGCCGTCCATCTCGAGCACGAGACGGAGCACACCATGCGCCGCCGGGTGCTGTGGACCGAAGTTCATCGTGTAGCTCTCGATCTCAGCCATCGATGCGATCCTTGAGGTCTTCGGAATAGCGATTGTCGTCGCGAATGACTCGCGGCACGAGCGTGCGAGGTTCAATACTCACGGGCTGGTAAGCAACGCGGCCCTTGTCTGTGTCATAACTGACTTCGACGTTGCCAATGAGAGGAAAGTCCTTGCGGAACGGATGCCCGACAAATCCGTAGTCGGTCAGGATGCGGCGCAGGTCCGGATGCCCGATGAAAAGTATCCCATAGAGGTCGAACGCTTCACGTTCAAACCAGTTGGCGCTATTCCAGATATCAACGACCGAATGAATTATTGGCGGGTTGTCGGTACCGGTGAACGCGCGCAGCCGCAGGCGGAAATTGTGCCGGATGGACAGCAAGTGATAAACGACTGCAAAACGGCGCGCATCGAATGTGTCGGCCTCGTCGAGAATGACCGGCTCGCGCTCTACGCCGCGGCTGAATCCGGTCCCCGTTGCGCTCGACGTCGTCCACTCGTCGCTGCCGTAATTCAGGTAGTCGACACCACAGACATCGACCAGCATTTCGAACCCAAACTCGCCTTCGTTACGTAGCGCCGTTGCTACGTCGTGCAGGTTGTCCTTGTCGACCTCGTAGGTCAGCTCGCCACAGGACGACCGGACGCGGACCATCTGCTCGCCGAAGCGCTCGTCTATCCGAGCGGCCAATGTCTCGTAGCGGTCCGTCATATCTGTTGTTTATCTCGCAATCGTACTCGTGCGGCGAATTTTGTTTTGCAACTGGATGAGGCCATAGATCAGGGCCTCTGCCGTTGGCGGACAGCCCGGCACATAGACATCGACCGGAACGATGCGATCACAGCCGCGCACAACGGAGTAGGAATAATGGTAGTAGCCGCCGCCATTCGCGCAGGAACCCATGGAAACGACCCAGCGAGGCTCCGGCATCTGGTCGTAAACCTTGCGCAATGCCGGCGCCATCTTGTTGGTCAATGTCCCGGCCACGATCATGCAGTCGGACTGGCGCGGGCTGGGACGAAAAATGATGCCGAAGCGGTCGAGGTCATAGCGAGAGGCACCGGCCTGCATCATCTCGACGGCGCAACACGCCAGGCCGAAAGTCATCGGCCAGAGCGATCCGGTCCGCGCCCAGTTCATGACAGCATCGACTTGCGTTACGACGAAGCCCTTCTGCTGCAGGCTCTGTCCCGCGGCCTCGGCACCATTCTGTAAAGGTGCGCCGTCAGCTTCTTGCGCTAATCCCACTCGAGCGCCCCTTTCTTCCATTCATAGATGAAGCCAACCACGAGTATGGCGAGAAACAGCCCCATCGACAGCAGGCCGAAGTGGCCGACCTTGTCCAGTGAGACCGCCCACGGGAAAAGAAATGCGATCTCGAGGTCGAAAATGATGAACAGGATCGCGACAAGGTAATAGCGAACGTCGAACTTGGTGCGCGTGTCCTCAAAGGCCTCGAATCCACACTCGTAGGGCGACAATTTCTCGTCGTCCTTCCCGCCCCGGCCGATCAGGAACCCCAGTGCCAGCAGCAGGAGCCCGATGCCTGCTGCGACACCGAGAAATACCAGGATGGGAAAATATTCTTGGAGCATTTTTGTTTTGAGTCGGGGCGCGATGTGGGCCTAAAAAATTGCGCGCATTGTATCAGTGTGGCGCACCCCGAATACAGCCTTCCTGGGCTAACTTGTTACAAAAATGATTGGTGCTCTGGGCGAGACTCGAACTCGCACGGCTTGCGCCACTGCCCCCTCAAGACAGCGTGTCTACCAATTCCACCACCAGAGCATTGATTATTCGTCTTCGAGTTCCGGCATGTCGCCTTCGTCGGCTTCTGCCTCGACAGCCTCGGCTGCCTCATCCACCGGGTCCAGCGCCGGCATGTCAGCGTCGGGAACAATCTCTTCGGCCGGCGGCGCCTCTTCCTGCACTTCGACCGCCTCTGCGCCTTCGAGGAGCGACTCCTGCTCGCCGTGTTGCTGGCTGCTGAGGTACGCCAGCGTCAGGCTGCTGGCAAAGAATGCCGTCGCCAGAATTGCCGTCATGCGCGAGAAAAAGCTGCCGGAGCCTCGCGCGCCAAAGACGGTGCCCGATGCACCCGCACCGAAAGCGGCACCGGCGTCCGCACCCTTGCCGCGTTGCAGCAGGACGAGCGCGATGATGCTGAGCGCGATCAGCGTATGAATGATCAATACGATCTTTGCAATGTTTTCCATCTAAATCTCAACTTTGGGCGGCTGCATCAGCAATCGCCAGAAAATCTGCCGCCTTGAGCGACGCGCCGCCGATCAGGCCGCCGTCGATATCCGGTTTGGCCAGCAATCCTGCCGCATTTTCCCCTTTCATGCTGCCGCCGTACAGGATTTGCGTGGATTCCGCGATTCCTGCGTCGTGGGCAGCGAGTACTCCTCTTATATGCGCGTGCACATCCTGGGCCTGCTCTGGAGTTGCAGTCATTCCTGTACCGATCGCCCAGACCGGCTCGTAGGCTATCACCGCCGTCTCGAAGCCGGCGATACCGACGGCATCAAGGACGGCGTTCAATTGCTCGTCCACGACCGTTTCCGTGCGCCCGGCCTGGCGCTCTTCGAGCGTTTCCCCTATACACAGGATCGGCTTCAATCCGGCGTCGAGCGCGGCCTTGAACTTGTTCGCAACATCGTTGCTCGACTCACCGTACAGCGTGCGGCGCTCCGAGTGCCCGACAATGGCATACTCGCAGCCACTGTCCAGCAGCATCGATGGTGCCACCTCACCCGTAAAAGCACCGGATTCGTGCTCCGACACGTTCTGCGCGCCAACCGTAACCTTGCTGCCTGCCGTCGCTGCGGCCACGGCACCCAGGTACGGGTACGGCGGGCAAACGAGCAACTCCACCTGCTCGGAATCGGGCGCGCCAGCAACGATGCCGGCCACCAGTTCCTGGTTGCCCGCGTTGCTGCCATTCATTTTCCAGTTTCCGGCAACGAGGTAGTTGCGCATGGATTTGCTCACAGGGTTGAACGGCGCGCAAGGATACCGGTGCTACCCCGGCAAATCAACGCACAAATTGCACTAAATCAGTGGCTTCGGCTCAGGCAGCCGACTGCTCGACGACACCCGCGAGGCGCTGCGCCAGTGCCATGACCTGCTCTTCGTTTTCGCCTTCGACCATAACCCGGATGACCGGTTCAGTCCCTGACGCCCGCAACACGACGCGTCCCGTCTCCTTGAGCTCGTTCTCGACCGCCTGGACCGCATCCTGGATGGCCGTAGATTTGGCCGGATCGAGTTTCTTCTCGGTCCTGACATTGATCATTGTCTGCGGATACTTCGGCATGCCGCTCGCCAGCTCGGACAGCGGCTTGCCCGTGCGTTTCATAACGGCCAGCACCTGCAGCGCGCAAACCAGCCCGTCACCCGTGGTCGTCTGGTCCAGGACCAGCATATGGCCAGACGTCTCACCACCGATGATGCCGCCCGTCTGCTTGAGCGCCTCGAGTACATAGCGGTCACCGACCGCGGCGCGACGGAATTCGATCTTGGCCGCGGCAAATGCGTGTTCGAGCCCGAGGTTGCTCATCACGGTGCCGACCACCGGCCCCTTGAGGCGGCCATCGCGCTGCCTGTCGGTCGCCAGTATATAAAGGAGCTGGTCGCCATCCACGAGATTGCCGTCCTCGTCAACCATGACCACGCGGTCGCCATCGCCATCGAGCGCGACGCCCACGTCCGCCTTGACTGCCGGCACGGTCATTTGCAGCAACTCGGGACTGGTAGAGCCACAGCCATCGTTGATGTTGCGGCCATTCGGCGAACAGCCGATCGGAATGACATTGGCGCCCAGGTTGGCCAGCGTCCTCGGCCCAACCTTGTAGCCGGCCCCGTTGGCGCCGTCGAACACGACCTTGAGGCCTTCGAGGTCCAGGTCTTTGGGGAATGTGGACGCGGCGAAGTCCTGGTATCGAACGCGGGCAGTGTCGATGCGCTTGGCCTTGCCGAGCTTGCTCGACTCGAGCGTAATCGCCGGACCCTGCATCTTCGCCTCGATCTCACTCTCGACGTCGTCATTGAGCTTCGAGCCATTGCCATCGAAAAACTTTATGCCGTTGTCGCCGAAAGGATTGTGAGACGCCGAGATGACGACGCCGAGGTCCGCATTGAATTCCTGCGTCAGGTGGGCAATGCCGGGCGTAGGCAACGGGCCCAGAAGCAGTACATCCGCACCCGCCGCGACGAAACCGGCCTCCAGGGCCGACTCGAACATGTAACCGGACAGGCGCGTGTCCTTGCCGATGACAACGGTGCCACCCTCCGGGACGAGGACCTGCGCGGCCGCACTGGCAAGGCGAATAGTGAAGTCAACCGTCATCGGGTCTGCCCCGACAGCGCCCCGTACCCCGTCCGTTCCGAAATGTTTCTTGCTCATTCGTCGTGTTCCGATTCGAGCGTGGTCGCTACCACGCGCAATGCATCTACTGTTTCTGCAACGTCGTGTGCGCGCACTATCTGCGCACCCCTGTCGACCGCCAGTACGGCTGCCGCCAGGCCCGCCGGCAGTCGATCATCGACCTCCCGACCCGTAACCACGCCGAGTGTCGACTTGCGCGATACGCCAATCAGGACGGGCCGCCCGATGGTCTGCAATTGTCTCAAATTCGCCAGCAGCTCGAAATTGTCCTTTGGTCGCTTACCGAAGCCGAACCCGGGATCAATGACCAGCAACTCTTCCGGGATGCCCGCGTTGACACATTCTGCCACGCGCTCCCGCAGGAACGCTGAGACTTCGGCCACAACATCGTCATAACGGGGGTCTTGCTGCATGGTGCGCGGCTGGCCCTGCATGTGCATCAGGCAAACCGGTACCTGCAGTTCTGCGGCCGCCGCGACGGCGCCATCCAGCTGCAAAGCCCTGACATCGTTGATCATGGACGCTCCGGCCGCCACCGCCGCACGCATGACGCCCGGTTTGCTGGTATCGATCGAAATCGGCGTGTCGACCGCCTCCCGCACCGCCTCGATAACCGGAACGACCCGGTCGATTTCTTCCTGCTCCGTGACTTCCCTCGCGCCCGGGCGCGTCGATTCGCCACCGATATCGATGATTGCCGCACCGTCTGCAGCCATTTTCTCGGCTTGCTTCAGCGCCAATGCGGGCGCATTGAACTGGCCGCCATCGGAGAACGAATCGGGGGTGATATTGAGAATGCCCATGACAGCAGGACATTGCAGCGACAGGCTGCCGATCTGTAATGCTGTCATTGTCAGGAAGCGCGGTTGCGCGGACTAGTGTTCGCTGGCCGGACCACCGATCGAGCCTTTCGACTCGGACTCGGACTTGGGCGAGCCGCTGTCCTTCGTCGAGCCGGGCTCATCGTCCCAGTCTTCCGGTGGCCGCGGGTCACGGCCTTCCATGATGTCCTTGATCTGGACCTCGCCGATCGTCTCGTACTTGACGAGCGCGTTGGCCATCATGTGCAGCTTTTCAACATGTTCAGTCAGGAGTCGCTCGGCACGCTTGTAGTTCTCGTCGACGATCTTGCGAACTTCTTCGTCAATGGCGTGCGCCGTGTCGTCCGACACCTGCTTGTGCTGCGTCACTGTCCGGCCAAGGAACACCTCGCCATCGTCCTCGCTGTAGGTCAGCGGCCCGAGGCGCTCGGACAGGCCCCACTTCGTGACCATGTTGCGCGCGATTTCAGTGGCTCGCTCGATATCGTTCGATGCGCCTGTGGTGACGCCATCGACACCATTGATCATCTCTTCAGCGATGCGGCCGCCAAACAGGCTCGAGATCATGCTCTCGAGATGCGTCTTCGACAAGCTGTAGCGATCTTCCTCTGGCAGGTACATCGTCACACCCAGGGCACGGCCGCGCGGAATGATCGTGACCTTGTATACAGGGTCATGTTCGGGCACGAGATAGCCAACGATCGCATGGCCGGCTTCGTGGTAGGCCGTATTGAGCTTTTCCTTCTCGCTCATAACCATCGAGCGCCGTTCGGTGCCCATCATGATCTTGTCCTTGGCCTGCTCGAACTGGTCCATGCTGACGACGCGCTTGTTGGCGCGCGCAGCGAACAGGGCTGCCTCGTTCACGAGGTTGGCGAGATCTGCGCCGGAAAAGCCCGGCGTACCGGGCAGCGGAACGACGACCTGGCGGTCGAAGCGGCCCGGGCGCAGCAGCGCCGGGTCGAGTACGTCAGGACGGTTGGTGGCGGCGATGACAATGATGCCCTCACTGCCCTCGAAGCCGTCCATTTCGACGAGCATCTGGTTGAGTGTTTGCTCACGCTCGTCATGACCGCCACCCAGGCCCGCACCACGGTGCCGGCCGACGGCGTCGAGCTCGTCGATAAAGATGATGCAAGGGGCCTGTTTCTTTGCCTGGTCGAACATGTCGCGGACGCGGGACGCGCCGACACCGACAAACATTTCGACGAAGTCGGAACCCGAAATCGTGAAGAACGGCACCTTTGCCTCGCCGGCAATCGCCTTGGCGAGCAGCGTCTTGCCGGTACCCGGCGGGCCGACCATCAGCACGCCCTTGGGAATCTTGCCGCCGAGGCGCTGGAACTTGCTCGGGTCCTTGAGGAACTCAACGACCTCGGCCACTTCTGCTTTGGCTTCTTCAACACCAGCCACATCGGCAAACGTCACCCCGACCTGGTCTTCACCCAGCAGGCGCGCCTTGCTCTTGCCGAACGACATGGCGCCACGGCCGCCACCACCGCCCTGCATCTGGCGCATGAAGTAGATCCATACGCCGATCAGCAACAGGATCGGGAACGAGCTGATCAGCAGCTGGCCGATCAGGCTCTGCGACTCCGGTTCCGGCGCCTCGTAAGTCTCGACGTGCTTCTCCAACTCGCCAATCAGCGTGTTGTTGTCGGTCTCCGGGCTGATCGTGTAATGCGTCAACGTCTGACCGCTGCCAAAACGAATCATGTTCTCGCCTATCTCCACGCGCTCAACCTGGCCGGCCCGAACCTGGTCCATGAACTGGGAGTACGGGACCTTTTGCGGCTGGCCGGTGCTCATACCCGACAGACCCTGCACGACAGAGAGCAGGACGACGATTATGACAACGAAGACAAGGATGTTTTTGGTCAGGTCATTCACATTGAATATCCGCGGTGGGAGGGCGCAAGAGCACTGTAAATTTAGACAGTCTCTAACTTTTAGACACTACTACAATCGATAGTTTCTCGCTACCAACCGGGCCGCGAAGCCTTGGGTTTCATTACTTTCACGCGTTTGAACGCCGCTCTCGCTTTGACGATGTACTCGTCGATGCCCTCGCCCTGGAACAACTTGCAAATGAAGTCGCCGCCGGGCTTCAGTACTTCCCGGCAGAGGTCAATGGCGAGCTCGGCCAGGTACATCGAGCGCGGCTGATCAATCGCACGATTGCCGCTGATATTGGGGGCCATGTCACTGATTACAAGGTCTACCGGCGCGTCCCCTAAGGCTGCTCGCATGGCATCCAGCACCTCGCCCTCCGTGAAGTCGCCCTGGATAAATTCCACAGCCGGCAGCGAGTCCATCGGCAACAGGTCTACCGCCACGATACGCACATCGCCATCGAGCTTCTCGGTGACGTACTGGCTCCAGCCTCCGGGCGCAGCGCCGAGATCGACAACGGTCATGCCTTTTTTAAGCAGGCGCTCCTTGTCATCGATTTGTAACAACTTGTAAACCGCACGCGATCGCCAGCCTTCCTGCCGCGCTTTGCGCACATACGGGTCACGTTCCTGGCGCTCTCGCCAGGAACGGCTTGTGCCTCTGGGCTTACTCACTGCTACACTCCGCGCCCATGAACCTCAGCGAATCCCAAAAAAAGTACCTGCGCGGACTCGGGCACGCGCTCAAACCGCTGGTCCTGATCGGCGACGCGGGCCTGTCCGAATCGGTGCGCGCAGAATTCGAGTCTACGCTCGCCCACCACGAACTCATCAAGGTCAGCGTGCGCGTCGGCGACCGCAAGCTGCGCGACTCGATCATCAGGGAGCTCTGCGCCTCGAGTGGGGCAGCACTGGTGCAGAGGGTCGGAAACATGGCCTTACTTTACCAATCGTCAGACGTATTTGACTTCGAGGATCTCGAACGTCTTTTCGCCGCCGGGCGCCTGGAATGAGACGACGTCGCCCTCGGCCTTGCCGATCAGTGCCCGTGCGATGGGCGATGTGTAGGAAATCAGGTTGTTCTTGATGTCAGCCTCGTCCTCACCGACGATCCTGTACTCGATTTCCGTGTCGGTCTCTTCTTCGAGAATCTCGACGGTTGAGCCGAAGATAACCTTGCCTTTCGCATCGACCGCGGTCACATCGATTATCTGCTTGTGCGACAGCTTGCCTTCGAGCTCCTTGATGCGGCCCTCGATGAACCCCTGCTGCTCCTTCGCGGCGTGGTACTCGGCATTCTCCTTGAGATCGCCATGGGCACGCGCCTCTGCGATCGCCTCGATGATCTGCGGACGATCCTGGTATTTGAGGCGCTTGAGCTCGTCCTCGAGCAGCTCATGGCCACGCACGGTCATAGGTACCTTGTCGCTCATGCGGCTACTTCTTTGTGCAGGTCTTGAAGTCTGTTCACATCGCTGTCATCCAGGTGTTCGATAGCCCGGCAGGTCGCGACCGCCGCCGGCAGTGTCGTGTAGTAGGTAACTCCCCTGCGCACGGCCTCGGCGCGAATCGATGTCGATTCCTGGATAGCCTGTTTGCCTTCGGTCGTGTTGACGATGAGGTCGATCTCACCGTTCTTGATCATGTCGACAATGTGCGGCCGTCCTTCGCGAACCTTGTTGGCTCTGCGACATGATACCCCAGCGGCGGCGAGATGCTGTGCAGTGCCGTGAGTTGCGACGATATCGAAGCCCTGGTCGACGAGAATTCTCGCCAGTTCCACGGCCCCTTCCTTGTCCCGATCACGTACACTCAGCAGCGCCGCGCCCTGGCGTGGCAGGAATACGCCGGATGCCAGCTGCGCCTTGGCATAGGCCTCGCCGAAAGACCGGCCGACCCCCATTACCTCGCCAGTCGACTTCATTTCGGGCCCGAGGATCGGATCGGCGCCCGCGAACTTGATAAACGGGAACACCGACTCCTTGACCGAGTAATACTCGGGCACGCGCTGGTTGACGTAGCCCTGCTTCGCCAGCGTCTCACCGACCATGACCTTCGCCGCAATCTTGGCGAGCGGAATACCGATCGCCTTGGACACGAACGGGATCGTGCGTGATGCACGCGGATTCACCTCGAGCAGGTACACAACGTTGTTCTGGATCGCGAACTGCGTGTTCATGATGCCGACAACCTTGAGGCCCTTGGCCAGCTTGACGACCTGCTCGATAAGTTCGTCCTGCAGTTCCTGGCTCAGGCTGAATGGCGGCAGCGAGCAACCCGAATCACCGGAGTGCACGCCGGCCTGCTCGATATGCTCCATGATGCCGCCTATCAGCACCCGCTCACCATCGGAGATGCAGTCGACATCAACCTCGATAGCCAGATCGAGGAAGCGGTCGAGCAGCACCGGGCTGGCGTTCGACACCGTAATGGCGGCATCCATGTAAGCCTCGAGGTCCTCGTCGCTGTGCACGATTTCCATGGCCCGGCCACCAAGTACATACGACGGGCGCACGACCAGTGGATAGCCGACGTCCGAACCCATCTCGAGCGCCTCTTCCTTGCTTTTCGCGGTGCTGTTCGGCGGCTGCTTCAGCTCGAGCGAATCGACCAGCTGCTGGAATCGCTCACGGTCTTCGGCAAGGTCGATCGAGTCCGGCGTTGTGCCGATAATCGGCGCACCGGCCGCCTCGAGGTCACGCGCGAGTTTAAGCGGCGTCTGACCACCGTACTGGACGATGACACCCCTGGGCTTCTCCTTGTCGATGATCTCCATGACGTCCTCAAACGTCAGGGACTCGAAATAAAGGCGGTCCGACGTGTCGTAGTCGGTCGACACTGTCTCCGGGTTGCAGTTGACCATGATGGTCTCGTAACCCGACTCCTTGAGCGCCAGCGCCGCGTGCACGCAGCAATAGTCGAATTCGATACCCTGGCCGATGCGATTCGGACCGCCGCCGAGGATCATGATCTTCGGGTTGTCGGTCGGGTCGGCTTCGCATTCTTCTTCGTACGTGGAGTACATGTAGGCGGTTGTCGTCGCAAACTCCGCTGCGCAGGTATCCACGCGCTTGAACACCGGACGGACATTGAGCTCGAGGCGTCGTTTGCGGATCGCGGCCTCCTCAACGCCCAGCACCTCGGCGATACGCGCATCGGAAAAGCCCTTGCGCTTGAACGAACGCAGCAGCGGCTCGTCCAGACCGGCGAACCCCGCATCGCGCATGGCCTGTTCGGCCACCAGCAAGTCTTCAATCTGCGCCAGGAACCACGGGTCGATGCCCGTGACCCGGGCCACATCCTCGAACGTAAACCCGAGCCGCATGGCATCGGCCACGTAACGAATGCGATCGGGGCCAGGGAGCCGCAATTCCTGCCGCAACGCGTCACGTTCCGTGTCAGTCGACGCCGACGTCGTGATCTCGTTAAGCCCGGTAATACCGGTCTCCAGACCACGCAGAGCCTTCTGCAGCGACTCCTGGAAAGTACGGCCCATCGACATGACCTCACCGACTGACTTCATCTGCGTCGTCAGGCGATCGTTGGCGCCCGGAAATTTCTCGAAAGTGAAGCGAGGAATCTTGGTAACGACATAGTCGATGCTGGGCTCGAACGAGGCCGGCGTCGCGCCACCCGTGATGTCGTTTTGCAGTTCATCGAGCGTGTAGCCAATCGCCAGCTTCGCCGCCACTTTGGCAATCGGGAAGCCGGTCGCCTTGGAAGCCAGCGCAGAGGACCGCGACACACGCGGATTCATCTCGATGATCAGGACCCTGCCATCCTCGGGGCTGACCGCGAACTGTACGTTGGAGCCACCGGTCTCGACGCCGATCTTGCGCAGGACGTCCACCGACATGTCGCGCAGGCGCTGATACTCCTTGTCCGTCAGCGTCTGCGCCGGCGCAACGGTAATCGAATCGCCGGTGTGTACACCCATCGGGTCGAAGTTCTCGATCGCGCAGACGATGATGCAATTGTCGTTGCGGTCCCGAACGACCTCCATCTCGAATTCTTTCCAGCCGATGACCGATTCCTCGAGCAGTACCTCGGTCGTCGGTGACATTTCGAGTCCGTGGGACACGATGCGCTCGAACTCTTCACGGTTGTAGGCAATGCCGCCACCCGTGCCTCCCAGCGTGAATGACGGCCGGATGATCGTCGGGAAGCCGATGTCGGCCTGCTTCTCGAGCGCCTCTTCCAGCGAGTGCGCGATTTCGGCTTTCGGCACCTCGATGCCGATGTCGGTCATCGCCTGGCGAAACAGGTCGCGGTCTTCGGCCATGTCGATCGCTTCGCGCTTGGCCGCGATCATCTCGACCTTGTATTTCTCGAGAACGCCCTCGCGCGCCAGGTCGAGCGCGCAATTGAGCCCGGTCTGGCCACCCATCGTAGGCAGCAAGGCGTCGGGGCGTTCCTTGGCGATGATGCGCTCTAGCGCGGCCCAGTGGATCGGTTCAATGTAGATCGCATCTGCCGTCTCCGGGTCGGTCATGATCGTCGCCGGGTTCGAGTTGACGAGGATGACGCGGTAGCCCTCTTCCTTCAGTGCCTTGCAGGCCTGGGCCCCGGAGTAGTCGAACTCGCATGCCTGGCCGATGATGATGGGCCCGGCACCGATGATCAGCACACTTTCGATGTCTGTACGTTTAGGCATACTTGAAAGTACTTTAAGTGTCTTTCTTAACTCTCTGTTTTAATTGACTAAGATGAAATAACCGATCGGATCGTCCTGCGTTTCTGCTCGTCCATGTCCTGGATGAAGCGCTCGAACAGCGGCAGCAGATCGTGCGGCCCCGGGCTGGCCTCCGGGTGCCCCTGGAAGCTGAATGCCGGCTGCCCCTTGACTGCAATACCCTGCAGCGTGCCGTCAAACAGTGAGCGATGCGTCGCTTCGACATTGTCCGGCAACGATTCCTCGTCGACGGCAAAGCCGTGGTTCTGGCTCGTGATCAGGACCTGCCCGGTGGCGAGATCCTGCACCGGGTGGTTGGCGCCGTGGTGGCCAAACTTCATCTTGACCGTCTGGGCGCCGGCAGCGAGCGACAGCAACTGGTGACCAAGGCAGATGCCGAATATCGGGATTCCGGCATCGAGAAACTCGCGAATTGCGGCAATTGCATACTCGCAAGGCTCGGGATCGCCGGGCCCGTTCGAGAGGAATATGCCATCAGGCGACAGCGCGAATGCCTCCTCGGCACTCGTCGTTGCCGGGACGACCGTCATGCGGCAATCCAGCTCGGACAGCAGTCGCAGGATGTTGCGCTTGATGCCGAAGTCGTAGGCCACGACGTGATAAGGCGCAATGCGGCGACTCAGGATGCGCGGCCGGCGCCCGAAGGTCACTCCGTGGCACCACTGGTAACTCTTGTCCGTAGTAACAAACTTTGCGAGGTCCATGCCGGCAATGCCCGGGAACTTGCGGGCATGCTGGATGGCGACCTCTTCGTTGGCGCCGCCGGTCATGATGCACCCCGATTGGGCACCCTTCTCGCGAATGATGCGCGTCAGCTTGCGCGTATCGATATCGGCAATGGCAACCGTCTCGCCCTGTTTGAGGAACTCGGTAAAGCTGCGTTCGTTGCGCCAGCTGCTATTGACGATGGAACTGTCGCGAATGATCAGGCCCGACGCGTGAATTTTCCCGGACTCGAAGTCCTCGCTGGTCGTGCCGGTGTTGCCGATATGGGGATAGGTCAGCGTGACGATTTGCCGGCAATAGGACGGATCCGTGAGGATCTCCTGGTAGCCGGTCATGGCTGTATTAAAGACTACTTCACCGATTGTCTGGCCATCGGCCCCGACAGAGGTTCCCCGAAAAATTGTTCCGTCAGCAAGTGCCAGAACTGCAGGCGTAGTCAACAGCGATCCTTGAATTTGTTATCTGATTACCGATTTCAGATGCACAAAAGCGGAAGGACGTGGCCTCCCGCTTGTGAATCTCGCTGACCGCTTAGCGATCCGGCGTATATTACTTAACCACGCGCAGGCGCGCCATAGTTTTTTGCACGAGCCCGCCCGGTGTGCTGCTGCGGATGTGTGCGGGACCCGCGGGCATGGGGCGCTCCTACAGATCTGTGATGAGCACGTCCTGCATGGAGTATCGACCGGGTGGCTTGTCGGCGATCCAGCGTGCCGCGCGCAGCGCTCCATCCGCAAAAACCTGCCGCGTCGTGACGCTGTGCGCCAACGCAAGGGTTTCGGTTGGCGACCTGAAGGTCACATCGTGGTCCCCGGGAACCTCGCCGCGCCGTTCGGACTCGTAGGAAATGTCCTTCGGATCGGTGCCCCGGGCATCGGCGATGGCTTCGCCGAGCTTAAGCGCGGTTCCCGACGGCGCATCGATCTTGTGCACGTGGTGGGTTTCATGAACCTTGACATCGAATTCGCTGCCGAGCGCCCTGGCTGCCTTGCGGACGAGGTTTTCGAGGACGGCAACGCCAAGACTCATGTTGCGATCAAACAGCACCGGTATCGAAGCAGCGGCAGCATCGAGTGCGGCCATCTGTTCATCGGCAAGACCGCTAACGCCGCAGACGAGCGGCACCTTGTGGCGTAGCGCCGCAGCTACTACTTCGCTGGTTGCCTCGGGCAGGCTGAAGTCAATGAGTACGTCACACCCCGCAGCCAATGCATCGAGATCGTCGCCGCGTTTCCAGATGCCCTCAAGCTCGACGGCATCGGACGCGGTAATGCTGTCCGCGATGGCCTGTCCCATGCGGCCGGCTCCGGCTATGGCAATGCAAATTGAGCTGATAAGGGATCCCCGGGTACGGCTACGAGCTGATTCTATCGAAGAATCGCTTCACCGTATCGAGCCAGCCACCAGCACGCGGGCTGTGTTTTTCGCCGCCCGCCTGGATTGACTCGTCAAACTTCTGCAGCAGTTCCTTTTGTTCTGCACTCAGGTTGACCGGTGTTTCGACAGCGACCCTGGCAAACAGGTCGCCCTGGCGCGCATCGCGTACCGTGGTTACACCCTGGCCGCGAAGGCGAAACACCTTGCCCGACTGGGTCCCACCCGGAACCTTCAGCGAGACATGCCCGTTGAGCGTGGGCAACTCGACTTCGCCACCGAGCGTGGCGGTTGCAATGCTGATCGGCACCTCGCATGCGAGGTCGGCGCCGTCGCGCGTGAATATCTTGTGCGGGTTCACGCGAATTTCGACGTAGAGGTCGCCCGGTGGGCCGCCGTTACGCCCTGCTTCGCCCTCGCCTGACAGACGAATGCGGTCACCATCGTCGACGCCGGCAGGCACCTTTACGGACAACGTCTTGTTCTTGCGCACCCGGCCACGGCCATGACAATCCTCGCAGGGATCGCCGATCGTCGTGCCGGCGCCTTTGCACGCCGGACAAGTCTGCTGGATCGAGAAAAAGCCCTGCTGCATGCGCACCTGGCCAACGCCACCGCAGGTGGAACACTTGACGGGCTCGGTGCCTTTCTTGGCGCCGCTGCCGTCGCATGTCTCGCAGGCAACCTGTGTCGCTACGTCGATCGTTACCGAATCGCCGGTAACGGCCTTCTCGAGATCCAGGCGTAACTCGTAACCGAGATCCGCGCCGCGGAAGACCTGGCTGCCACGCTGGCGCCCGCCGCCGAAGATATCGCCGAATACGTCGCCGAAAATATCGCCAAAACCCTCACCGCTGAAACCGCCATGCCCGCCCGCGCTCGCATTCAGGCCATCGTGGCCAAAGCGGTCGTAGGTCGCGCGTTTGTCGGCGTCCCTGAGAACCTCGTAGGCCTCTTTGGCCTCTTTGAACTTGCCCTCCGCGCTCGCATCGTCCTTGTTGCGGTCCGGGTGGAACTTCATTGCAAGACGGCGATAGGACTTCTTGATCTCATCGGCGGAAGCCGTGCGCGAGACTCCAAGCACCTCATAATAGTCGCGTTTCGCCATCGTCACCCCGCAGAAAAAGGCCGGGGCCTTTCGGCCCCGGCCTCGCACACGTTAGTCCTTCTTGGACTCTTCGTCGACTTCCTCGAACTCTGCGTCAACGATGTCATCGCCCTCTTCCTTCGACGTCTCGGCTTCAGCGCCGCCTTCCTGGCCCGCTTGCTCGGCGTAGAGCTTCTGGGCCAGCGTGCCCGAAGCTTCGGCGAGTGCCGCCGTCTTCTTCTGGATGGCTTCGAGATCGTCCTGATCGAGGACAGTCTTGAGGTCAGACACCGCATTTTCGATCGACATGCGCTCTTCGCTGCTGGCCTTGTCGCCCAGTTCGCTCAGCGTCTTTTCGGAAGCGTGAATCAGGCTGTCCGCCTGGTGCGCGCATCGACAAGCTCGCGGAACTTGCGATCTTCATCGGCATGACTTTCGGCATCCGCCACCATCTTGTCGATCTCATCGTCCGACAGGCCGCTCGAGGCCTTGATGACGATGTTCTGGCTCTTACCGGTCGCCTTGTCTTTCGCTGACACGTTGAGAATACCGTTGGCATCGATGTCGAACGTGACCTCGATCTGCGGCATGCCACGAGGTGCCGGCGGAATATCGGCCAGATCGAAACGGCCGAGCGACTTGTTGTCGGCCGAGCGCTCGCGCTCGCCCTGCAGCACATGGATCGTCACGGCAGTCTGGTTGTCGTCAGCCGTCGAGAACACCTGCTCCGCATTGGCCGGGATCGTCGTGTTCTTGTCGATCAGCTTGGTCATGACACCACCGAGCGTTTCGATACCAAGCGACAGCGGCGTTACGTCGAGCAGCAATACGTCCTTGACTTCGCCGGCAAGCACGCCGCCCTGGATAGCTGCGCCCAGTGCAACAGCCTCGTCCGGGTTTACGTCCCTGCGCGGCTCCTTGCCGAAGAAGTTCTGCACTTCTTCCTGGACCTTCGGCATGCGTGTCTGGCCACCGACAAGGATGACATCGTCGATCTCGTTAACCTTGAGACCTGCGTCGTTGAGAGCGACCTTGCAGGGCGCGATCGTCTTAGCAATGAGCTCTTCCACCAGCGACTCGAGCTTGGCACGTGTCAGCTTGATGTTGAGGTGCTTCGGTCCGCTTGCATCGGCCGTAATGTATGGCAGGTTGACCTCGGTCTGCTGCTGCGAAGACAGCTCGATCTTGGCCTTTTCGGCAGCTTCCTTGAGGCGTTGCATTGCCAGGGGGTCGGACGTGATGTCGACGCCGCTTTCGCGCTCGAACTCGGACGTCAGGTACTCGATGACCCGCATGTCGAAGTCCTCACCGCCGAGGAACGTGTCGCCGTTGGTCGCCAGCACTTCGAACTGGTGCTCGCCGTCAACTTCCGCGATCTCGATGATCGAAACGTCGAACGTACCGCCACCGAGGTCGAACACGGCAATCTTCTTGTCGCCGCGCTTCTTGTCCATACCATAGGCCAGTGCAGCCGCGGTTGGCTCGTTGATGATGCGCTTGACGTCGAGGCCGGCAATCTTGCCAGCATCTTTGGTCGCCTGGCGCTGCGAGTCGTTGAAGTAAGCCGGCACGGTGACAACCGCCTCTTTGACTTCCTCTCCGAGGTAGTCTTCAGCCGTCTTCTTCATCTTCATGAGCACGCGCGCCGAAATTTCGGGCGGCGCCATCTTCTTGCCGTTCGCCTCTACCCAGGCGTCGCCGTTGTCAGCCTTGGTGATCGTGTACGGCACCATCTTGATGTCGCGCTGCACGACTTCGTCCTCGAAGCGGCGGCCGATAAGGCGCTTGACCGCAAATAGCGTATTGCTCGGGTTCGTTACGGCCTGGCGCTTGGCCGACTGGCCGACGAGCACCTGGTCGTCCTTGCTGAACGCCACGATAGAAGGCGTCGTGCGATCGCCTTCGCTGTTTTCAATGACCTTGGGCGTGTCGCCTTCCATCACTGCTACGCAGGAGTTGGTGGTACCCAGGTCGATACCAATCACTTTACCCATGTTGTTACTCCGAATTCCGTAATGTTTTGCAAATCTGCGATTTAGGTGGGGCCATTAGACCGGGTTTCAACCGTCTGCGGGCTCCGCGGCTACGATTACTCTCGCAGGCCGCAACAGGCGGCCGTTCAGCGTGTAGCCCTTCTGGATGACGGTAAGCACTGAGCCCGGCTCCACGTCGTTCGACGGCTGCATCGTCATGGCCTCGTGCAGCTCGGGATCGAACGGTTCTCCTTCAGGATCGACTTCCTCGATGCCAAAGCGTTCCAGCGTTCCGGTCAGCACCTTCAACGTCGCCTCGCTGCCCTCGAGCAGGCTCGCAGCATCCGCATTTTCGGCGGCCGCTATTCCCATCTCCAGGCTGTCCTTCACTTCCAGCAGCTCACGGCTGAAATTCTCGAGTGCATATTTGCGCGCACGCTCGACGTCGCGAATGGCTCGCTTACGGACATTCTCGATCTCGGCCGCGGCCCGCAGGTAGCGGTCCCAGTTCTCATCGGCCCTGGCCTGCAATTCCTCGAGCGTCGCTTCTGCCCCCGCCTGTTCGGCAGGTGCTTCGGTCCCAGCAGACTCCTGATCGAGCTCCTCAGGCCCGACGTCAGGGCGTTCTTCCGGCTGTCCACTCATTGAAAAATGCTCCCCTTACAACGATTGCAGGAGTGTGGGGACCCAGCCACAAATATCAAGGGCTGGGAGAAAAAAAGCGCCAATTCAGGTCTTTAGCGCTGCCCTGAGCAGGCGGGCCGTGATATCCACGATCGGCACAACGCGATCGTAGGCCATCCGCGTCGGCCCGATCACGCCGAGCACGCCGACGGTATCGTCGTCGAGCTTGTACGGCGCGGTCACGACACTGCAGTCATCGAGGATTTCATAGCCGGACTCCTCACCGATGAATATCTGCACACCGTCTGCATTCATCGAGCGGTCCAGGAGATCGAGGATCAGTTGCTTGCGGGAGAAGGCCTCGAACAGGCGCCGCAGCTTATCCACGTCAGAAAGTTCAGCGAAGTCCATAAGCTTGGTCTCGCCAGCCAGAACGTACTCGTCGCCTTGTGGCGCCTCGTCGATCGCAGACTGCGCCACGGCGATAATGTCGTGCATGGCCTGGTTCATCGAATCCCGCGTCTTTTCGAGATCTTCGACAAGCTTCCGCCTCACGTCCGGCAGTTCCTTGCCCGCGTAGTTTTCGTTGATGAAATTGGCAGCCTGTTGCAGTTCCGACGCCGAGTAATTGCGGTCAGTGTGGAGAATGCGGTTCTGCACCTCCCGGTCGTTGATGACCAGGATTGCGAGAATGCGGTTATCGGAGAGCGGCAGAAACTCGATCTGGCGCAGCGACGGGTGCTGGGCATGCGGAACGGTCACGACGCCCGCCAGGCTCGTGAACTCGGACAGCAAATTCGACACTGATGAGACCAGCGCTCCGGCGTCATCCGCCTTGCGTTCGATCTGCGAGCGCAACGCATTGATGTCGTTGTCTTTGGGCTGCCGGTAACGAACCAGCGTGTCGACAAACAGGCGGTAACCCTTCGGCGTCGGCACGCGGCCGGCCGAAGTATGCGGCGCCGAGACCATGCCCATACCCTCGAGGTCCGACATAACATTGCGGATCGTCGCGGGGCTCAGGTCGAGGCCGGAATCCCTGGACAACGTGCGCGAGCCGACCGGCTGGCCTTCGCGGATATAACGCTGGATCAATACACGCAACAGGTGTTGCGCTCGGTCGCTCGGAGGGGAACTGATTGCTTCTGCAGACATTCGCAATAAAGACGACGAATTCGCAACGCGCTCGCTATGTTAGGGTATCTTTCAACAAGCTAGCAGGGAATAAAAAGACACGCAATGGGCAGTGAGTTCAAGACGGTCCTGATACTTGGCAGACAAGCAGACTCGCGGGTTGCCGAACCGATGGCGGCGCTCGTCGAGCACCTGACAAATGCCGGTATCGAGGTTCGTCGCGATGAGAACGCCGCGGGCACGGATCTCGTCATCGCCATCGGTGGTGACGGCACCATGCTGTATGCCGGCAGCCTCGTTCGCGATCACGACGTTCCCTTGCTCGGGATCAACCGCGGACGCCTCGGATTCCTTGCCGATGTTACTCCCGACGAGATGCTCACGAGCGTCGACCACATCCTTGCGGGCAACTACTCGATTGAATCCCGCCTGTTGCTGCACGCGGATTTGCAGCGCAACACCGGAGATTCTGTCTCGGGAACGGCGTTCAATGACGTGGCGCTGCAACGTACCGACACCGGGCGCATGGTGGATTTCGAAACCAGCGTCGCCGGCCAGTTCGCCAACACTCACTCCGGTGACGGCCTGATCGTCGCGACACCCACCGGATCGACCGCCTATGCGCTGAGCTGCGGCGGCCCCATCGTGGAGCCGCAACTGGAAGCGATGGTGGTCGTACCGATTTGTCCACACACGCTGACGGACCGACCGATCGTCATAGCCGCGCACCAGACCATCGATATCCGGCTCCTCGATCGTGAGGATACGGCTGCCAGTGTTTCCATAGACGGGCATTCGATCGGTTCATTCAACCCGGGCGACACCCTGACGATCACGGCCTCGGACAAGCGCGTGCGGCTGGTGCATCCGCCCGGCTACGACTTTTATGGCATCCTGCGCTCCAAGCTGTTTTGGGGGCGCGACAGCCGCAGACGTTGCGTCAACGAGTATGGACTTGCCGGCACCGGTTTCGCCTGTCAAAACCGTCATGCCGGGCTCGAACTCGTTGACGCCGTAGGGCTCGTACTCGGCGAGCGCGGCGGCAGCCAACTGGTGCGCAGCGGCGCCAGGCGAGCCGAATTCAGCGCCGAGTTCGACATTTCTTCATTACGCGACGTGCGCGACTGGCTCGAAGACCAGGCGCTCGATCAGGACGATGAATGCCTGTTACGGCGAGTTGTTTCGGCCGACGGTCGATCGCGCGCATTCATCAACGGTAACGCCGTCACGATGCAGCAGCTGAAGTCACTCGGCGAGCTGTTGCTTGATATTCATGGCCAGCATTTCCACCAGTCGCTCGGTCGACGGCCAGTACAGCGCGATTTGCTCGACCATTTCGGCGAGCTTTCCGAGCAGCGGCGCGAAACCGAAGCCTCTTTCGAGAAGTGGCAGTCGCTGCAGGAGCAACTCGATGCGCTGCTGACGGCCGACGCCGACCGGGCATCGCGCCTGGACCTGCTGGAATTCCAGTTGCATGAGCTCGATGCGCTCGACATGCAAGCAGACGAACTGGCAGAGCTGCAAAGCGAGCGCCAGAAACTGCGCAACAGCGGCAAGCTCGCGGACGGCGTGGCGGCAGCGCTCGGCGCGCTCAACCAGGACGACACCGCTAACGCCGGCACCCTGATAGCCGACGCCACTCGCAGCGTCGAGACTCTCGCAGAGTACGACAGCGAGCTCGAGCCGGTGCGTGCCTTGCTCGAAGGCGCCGGCATCCAGGTCAGCGAGGCGATTGACTCACTGCAGCGCTATGGCGAATCCATTGACATGGACCCTGCCCGGCGAGACTGGGTCGAGGAACGACTCGATGCACTGACGAGCGTGGCGCGCAAGCACCGGGTGGAAGCCGCGGCATTGCCGGCGCTCACGGACCGCTTGCGCAAAGAGTTCGACGATCTCAATCATGCCGAGGAGCGTGGCCGCGAACTCGAAGCCGAAGTGACATCGGCCAAATCCGCCTTCGACGGCTTTGCGTCGTCGCTGTCCAGGGCACGCAAGAAAGCGGCGAAGGAATTCTCGAAGGCCGTTTCCGACGCAATGCATGGTCTCGGCATGCCGGGCGGCACGTTCGAATGCTCCGTAACTCGTCTAGCAGAGGGCGAAGCACGACCATGGGGCATTGACGATATCGAATTCCTGATCAGCGCCAACCCGGGCCAGCCGTTGATGCCATTGTCGAAAGTTGCATCCGGTGGCGAACTGTCACGCATGAGCCTTGCTATCCAGGTCATCGCCAGTGACGGCAGCGCCATCCCGACCATGGTGTTCGATGAGGTGGACTCAGGCGTGGGTGGTGGCGTAGCAGAGATGGTGGGCCGCCGCCTGCAGGAACTCGGCGCAAACCGCCAGGTCCTTTGCGTTACGCACCTGCCGCAGGTCGCCAGTCTCGCCAGCCAGCATCTTCGCATCAGCAAGGTGACCGACGGCAAGGCAACACGCACCGGATTGACGGTGCTCGGCAAGGAAGAACGCATAGAGGAACTCGCCCGCATGCTGGGCGGCGTCGAGATTACGCAAAAAACCCTGGATCACGCCGCCGAGATGCTGGCCGGCGCCGGGCGCAAACGCGCCTGAGTCAGTCGCCGCTGTCCTTGCCCGCCTTGGGCTTCACATAGAGTACAAAATTGTGATCCACGAGATCATAGCCGTGCTGTTCGGCAATCTCGTGCTGCAGCCGCTCGATTTCCTCGTTCGAGAATTCGATAACATCGCCAGTCTCGATACAGACCATGTGATCGTGATGATCGCCGTCATCCAGCTCGAAGACCGAGTGCCCGCCTTCGAAATTGTGCCGTGTTACCAGCCCGGCTGCCTCGAACTGGGTCAATACACGGTAGACAGTCGCGAGACCGATATCCTCTCCCGCGTCGAGCAATTCCTTGTACATATCCTCGGCACTCATGTGACGGGATTTTGAACTTACAAAGATTTCGAGAATCTTAAGTCGCGGCAGTGTGACCTTGAGGCCGGCTTTGCGTAGTTCCTGGCGTTGCTCCATGTACGAGGTCTCTCCGCACGAATATAAAACGGGTGTCGTGCTGTATGGCAAGAAGGTATGATGCGCGCCTATTATGACGCAGATGACTGCCCGGCTCTACCGAACACCTGGAACACTATGCGCAAGATACTCGTACTGGCACTGATTTTTTCCACTCTCGCTTTCGGGAGTGGCTGCGTGTACCGCGCCAACATTTCGCAGGGCAACCTGATCAAGCAGGAAGACCTCGACCAGGTCGATGTCGGCATGACCCGCAACCAGGTGCGCTTCCTGCTCGGAACACCCCTCGTCGATGACCCGTTTCACGAGAATCGCTGGGACTATGTGTATTTCGTGCGCATCGGGCGCAACCCGGCGACCTTCAAGCGCTGGGTAACTATCGTCTTCGAAGACGACATCGTCGTCGAAATTCGCGAGGATCAGGAGCTCGATCCCAAGCTTTGAGCCTTCGCCAGCTCGCGCCGCGCCTCGCGGGGGTCCCTTTCCAGCGGCCGGTAGATCTCGATGCGATCGCCATCAGCCAGTGACTCGTCCAGCCCGGCGAGCCGTCCCCAGACCCCGGTCTGCATTGCGGCAAAATCGGTTTCAGGGAATTCGTCATAAATTCCGGACGCTTCAAGCGCGTCAGCAACGCTCGCAGCCTGATCCAGGGTCACGGTGACCAGCTTCTGACGCTCCGGTAAAGCAAATACGACCTCGACAGTGATGCTGTCAGCCATTCTTGCTTCCATACACAACTGCGGCACGTTCGGTAAACGCATCAACCAGGGAATTGCACGCATCTTCGAAGAAGGCGCCGACGATCAGATCGAGAGCCCGGCTGTCGAATTCGAACTCGAGATCAAGGGCGACCTTGCTGCCAGCATCGGCCAATGGCGTAAACGTCCAGCCGCCCGATAGGTGCCGGAACGGACCACCGACGAGTTCGAGGTCCATCGATGATTTGGGGTGCATCGTGTTGCGCGTGCGAAAGCGCTTGCTCAGCCCGCCCCGATGTAGCTCGAGCGTCGCCTCGACGACATCGCCCTCACGAAAGTGCACCTCGACATCGCTGCACCAGGGGAGGAAATCCGGATAAGCGTCGACGTCCTCGACGAGGGCATACATATCGTCGGCCGAGTACGGCACAAGCGCACTGCGACTGACCTTCCGGATCAGGAAAACTCCGGCAGCAGACCGACCGCCTTGAGGAACACAAACAGGATGCCAATCGGCGCCACGATGCGCGCAAGGAAACGCCACAAACTGTAGATATTACTGGCGCCGCCGAGTTCTTCGGCCGTTGAATTGCGGCACATGAACCAGCCCGCGAAGATGACGATCAACAGGCCGCCCAACGGCAGCATGATATTCAACGCAATGTGATCGAGGTTATCCAGGATCGTGCCGCGCCAGAACGTGAATTCCGCCAGTTCGTTGAATGAAAGTACGGAGCCGAACCCGGCGACCCAGATCAACAGGCCGATCATCACGGCAGCCTGTGCGCGGGACTTGCTGAAACGCTCCATGATCCAGGCAACTGCCGGTTCCATCAGGCTGATCGCCGAGGTCCACGCCGCGAACGTCAACAGTATGAAAAATATCGTGGCGAAAAATACGCCTCCCGGCATCTGCCCAAAGGCCATTGGCAGCGTTGCGAAGACGAGTCCTGGTCCCTCACCCGGGTTGAGACCGTTCGCAAATACGAGGGGGAAGATCACGAGGCCCGCGAGCAAGGCAATGCTCGTGTCAGCGACTGCAACGGCTGTTGCCGATCCGGGAATTGACGTCTCCTCGGGAAGATAGGCGCCATATGCCATCACCGCGCCCATGCCAATACTCAGCGTGAAGAACGCCTGCCCCATAGCCGCCAGAACGCTGTCCCAGGTCAGCTTGTCCCAGTCAGCGGAAAACAGGAACGCAACGCCCTGCTCGAAATATCCCGAGTTAATCGAGTAGCCGAGCAGCACGATCATCATCAGCAGCAGCGCCGGCACCATGAATCTGACGGCCTGCTCGAGGCCACGCTCAACGCCACGCGCGACGACGAAAATCGAAAGGCCCATAAATACGGTGTGGTAGAACCCCAAAGACTTCCAGCTGCCGGTAAAGTTGTTGCTGATCGCTCCAACCTGTGCCGCAGTGGCGTCTGTGAAAGCGCCGGAAGCGCTCTTGAAGACATAGGCCAGCGTCCAGCCGCCGATAACAGAATAAAAGGACAAGATGACAACACCGGCGATGACACCCATGGCGCCGACGACCTTCCAGTTGCCCGACTTGCCTTCCTCGGCGCCGAGCATTTCCATCGTCTTGATCGGGTTACGGCGCCCTCGCCTGCCCATCAGGATCTCGGACATCATGACCGGCATGCCGATGACCACGACACAGGCCAGGTACACGAGAACGAATGCGCCACCGCCATTCTCGCCAACGATGTACGGGAATCGCCAGATGTTGCCGAGGCCCACGGCGGAACCCGTAACGGCAAGGATAAAGGCCATCCTGGAGGACCAGTGGCCATGTAGCGAGCTGCGTTTTGCCGGGTCGGCTGCCTGGTTGCCTAGCATTATTATTCTCGTCGGCGGCGTTGAAACACGCGATTCTCATACAAATACCGGGGACTGACAACAGCACCCGCCGTATAATCGCGCCGCAGCGAACGACTCTATGAGCAAGAAGAAATCAAAAAAGGCCGCCGGCGACGTGATTGCCGTCAACCGCAGAGCCCGGCACGACTACTTTATCGAGGACACCCTCGAGGCTGGTCTCGCGCTCGAAGGATGGGAAGTCAAGAGCCTGCGGGCCGGCAGCGCCCAGATTGCCGAAGGTTATGTCACGCTGCGTAACGGCGAGGCCTGGTTGATCGGCGCGCACTTCTCGCCACTGAAGACCGCATCGTCGCACGTAAAGCCAGACCCGACTCGCAGCCGCAAACTGCTGTTACATCGCAATGAGCTCGACCGGCTCGTCGGGGCCGTGGAACGCAAGGGCTACGCACTCGTGCCACTCGACCTGCACTGGTTCAAGGGTCGCGCCAAGCTCAACATCGGCCTGGCCCGCGGCAAGAAGCAGCATGACAAACGCGCGGCAAACAAGGACCGCGACTGGCAGCGTCAGAAAGAACGGATTCTCAAGCATTGATTACTTTTCAATAACTTAAAAAGACTATTTCAAGTAAATTATGTGCTGTAAAACTTATAGTTGCCAACGACGACAACTACGCACTAGCTGCTTAAAAACCAGCCTAGCGCCCTCTGCCCGGATCGTGCCTGTGCGTCCGGATCCCAGGGGTCACCGACACAGGACCGCGGTGACGGCGTGTTCAGGGCCCGACCCGTTAAATCCTTACCTGGACTGGCTATGAGTCTTCCCTGCCCGTCGGGTAGCTCATAGCGAGATTAAAGACGGAATAAGCATGTAGACCTTGGGGCAGAGGGCTTGCGGACGCGAGTTCGATTCTCGCCACCTCCACCAAACAATAAAGCCACCCCTTGCGGGTGGCTTTGTTGTTTTGCAGCCGGTGCGATTCGAACGAGCGTAGCGGGTTCACAAAACGCGGCGCAGCCCGTTTTGGACGCCCGAAGGGCGCCCCGCAGGGGTGAGCCGCGCAAGCGGTGAATCCATTCTCGCCCTGGCTATAAACAAAATTGGCAGGGGACGAACGGCTGCTCATTGCGGAAACCGGTCACACGAGTGGCTGCTTTTCGGGATCGGCCGAGGGCTGCTTCCGGCCAGAAGCAGCCATTGAAGTTGCGCGAATTACTCTCGCTCAACAACATGGCTCCAACGCGTCTCCAGCTCACTCTCAAGCAAAGGCAAGAAAGTTCGGTATTGGCCTAGCAGCTCTCGGAATGCAATCAGGCGCTCTCGCGTCTTGAGACTTATGGCGGATACAGCTGCCGCATTCCGCGGCAGCTTGCAGAGTAACTGAAGATCGAATTCAACTGCTACTGCTGAAGTTGACCCCTTCAGTGGTCTCGACGTGTCATACTTCACCTGCTCGTCAAATCGCACACGATGATAATCGACCTGTCTAAAGACGGACTCCATAACACTTTCCCGCCACTCAACTTCGGCGACGATTCTGGCGAGTTCAGCTTTGATATTTTCGTTTTGAATGATGTCCATTCGTCCGGACGCTGCCAGCTCGTCGAATGTCCGTCTAAAAAGCCGTGGCGAATTCAAATAACCGAGCGTGCCGATCCCGCGTTGCATCGCCAATTCGTCTTCTGCGGCCAATTGACAGGAGTCTAATGCTGCGAGAACTATTTCTTGATCGGAGAGTTGTTTTTCAAGAAATTCGTTGTCTAACTCCAACCCAGTGGCGCTAGCCAACATGTCTTCATGCAATCGTATGAGGTAGCCGCGTTCCAACGCGCGCTCGGCCAGGTCGTCATTCCAATTGGACGCTTGTAGGCCCAGGAAGATACCAACGGCAACAACGAATAACTCGATGATAACCGCGGGCCAGTCCTGATTCGCCAACTGGGTCCACACACGTCGCAGAAACACGCCCACCCCTTTTGTTCTTGTGCAATCGACCGTTCAGCACGGCTTATTCCAATGTCCGCTAAGGGTCATCAGCCGTCATTGTAACCCAGCACAGGCGACCGGCTGGAAAGCGAAGTGAAGCAGCCGCTCACTCTGCTTCCAGGCCAAGGGCTGGGCCCGGCCAATTGCGGACGGTCAGGTTTTTCACGTCACCGCCTTCCAAGCGTCGAAATCGCTTCGGCTGAGTTCAGCCGATGCTGAATAAACCAAACTCCGATCGGAAAATACATTAT
>JARRLQ010000043.1:0-43816 GCA_037386905.1 Woeseiaceae bacterium | reverse complement strand
GGGTGTTAACCCGTTCACGGGCGAAGAGATGATGTTCAAGGCGAAGCCTGCATCGAAGGCTGTCAAGGCAACGATCCTCAAGGGCCTGAAAGACATGGTCTAAACGAGTTTGGGGACAGTCGCTTAATCATTTGCACCAGCCTGGTGCAGCATATAATTAAGCGACTGTCCCCAAACTGACGAAGTCCATCACAGCCTCGCGCAGGTCATTGAGCCGGCCGTGGAAGAAATGTTCCGCGCCGTTCAGGACAAGCAGCTCCGGGCCCGGCGCGAGGCTGTTAACCCACTCCACCGTCTCGTCGACCTCGACGAGTTCATCCTCATCTCCCTGGATAATCAGCCACGGGCACTCCGGCTGGCCCTGCAGGTTGCCCGCAAAACGGTAGATCGCCGGCGCCACGGCCACGAGGCCGTCAACACGCCGCGCAACGGCAGCCCGCACGGCAATCGCGGCACCGAACGAAAAACCGGCCAGCCACAAAGGCACGCCGGGCTGCTGCTCCGCGATCCAGTCCACGGCCGCCAGTGCGTCGTCGAGTTCGCCCACGCCCTCGTCGTACTCGCCGTCGCTGCCCTCCGTGCCGCGAAAGTTGAATCGCAGCACCGCGAAACCCGAACGAACAAACGCCCGGGCGAGCGTATGAGCCACCTTGTTGTGCATCGTGCCGCCGTGTTGCGGGTGCGGATGACACACGACCGCAGCGCCCAGGATCTCGCCGTCGGACGGAAATTCGAAAATCGCCTCGAGATTGCCGACCGGGCCGGGGATGTCGAGGTTCTGCGATGTGGGCGCGCTGTTCACTTTTGGGGCCAATAGGGTTAACTTAAGTGGATGTAATTGCTGTAAAATTTCCGTATGAGCGAGCGGATTGACCTCGAAGCACGCTATTGTGCACAGAATTACCACCCTTTGCCCGTCGTTTTGACCCGGGCCGCGGGCGCGTACGTCTGGGACGAAAACGGCAAGAAATACCTCGACATGATGAGCGCCTATTCGGCCGTCAGTCACGGCCACAGCCACGAGCGCCTCGTCAAGCTGGTCCAGAAACAGGTCGAACGCCTGAATATCGTGTCGCGCGCTTTTTACACCGACAAGCTCGGACCGTTTCTCGAACGGGCCTGCACGCTGACCGGGCAGGACATGGCGCTGCCCATGAATACCGGCGCCGAGGCTGTAGAAACCGCGCTAAAGGCGGCCCGCAAGTGGGGCTACACGGTCAAGGGCATCGCCGATGACCAGGCCGAAATCATTGCCTGCACCGGAAATTTCCATGGCCGCACGACCATGATCGTCGCCATGTCGAGCGAACCCCAGTACAAGGCCGGCTTCGGCCCGTTCCCACCAGGATTCAAGCTCGTTGAATTCGGCAACATCGATGCTCTTGAAGAGGCCATCAATGAGAACACCGCGGCGTTCATCGTAGAGCCAATCCAGGGCGAAGGCGGCATCGTCGTCCCGCCGGCCGGTTACCTCAAAGCCGCCGAAGAGTTGTGTCGCAGGAACAACGTCCTGCTTATCGCTGACGAAATCCAGACAGGCCTTGGGCGTACCGGCAAATTACTGGCCTGCGAACACGAAGATGTGCATCCGGACGGCCTGATACTCGGCAAGGCGCTTGGCGGCGGCATTCTGCCCGTTTCGATGTTCCTCGCTCGCCGCGAGGTGATGAACGTATTTACGCCAGGCGACCACGGCAGCACTTTCGGCGGCAATCCGCTCGCTGCGGCTATCGGTCTCGAAGCGCTCAATATCCTCATTGAGGACAAACTGCCTGAACGCAGTGCTGAAATGGGCGAGCACCTGATGAGCCAGTTGCGTGACATCGACACCCCGCTTATCAGCGAAGTGCGCGGCAGGGGCTTGTTTGTCGGCGTCGAAATCGATCCGACGTTGTGTAGTGCGCGTGAAATTTGCGAATCGCTCATGGAGCGTGGCCTGCTCAGCAAGGAGACACATGAAACTGTCGTCCGGCTGGCGCCACCTCTTATCATCAGCCGTGAAGAAATCGACTGGGCCGTCACACAGATCCGCGAAGTGCTCGCCGAGATCGACGCGGTCAGGCTTGCCTCATAGGTGAATCGATAATGCCGGAGATAACTGTCACCCACATCGCAATTGTCGTCGGCGCACTCATCATCGGCGTCATCCTGGGTTGGGTCGCTCGCGCAAGTCGCGCGGCCAGCGAAAAGGAAGTCATCAGCAAGGGCTGGCAGGAGCAACTCGCAGCGCAGCGCAGCGAGCACGACCGGCTGCTCGACCAGAACAAGAGCCTGATGGAGCAGAACAGCCAGTACCAGGCTTCAAACAAGGACGCCAAGATGCGCGCCAGCGAGTTGTCGGATGCGCTCAAGGAGGCCTTTGAGCGGCGTGATGAGCTGCAGCGCCAGTTAAAAGATATTCGCGGCAACCTCGAGGTCGCAGTGTCCGAGCGCGACCAGCTGCGTGAGAGTTCGGCCGCCGACGATTTCGCCGGGCAGATTGCGGAACGTGACGCCCGCATCGAGAAGCTCAATAACGAGCTCAAGAACTGGCAGGACCGCCTGCCGCCGTTGATCGAGCGTTACCAGCAACGCAATGCCGAAGCTGAAGACCTCGAAGTCCGACTCGCGGAAGCACAGGAACGAATTACCGCGCTGGAACAAATGGTCGGCTCCGAACAGACGCGCGTCGAGCCGGTCGATCCCGACGCGCTCACCGACGGCATGGATGCGTCAAACGACCCAATCGAGACACAGATCGACACGGACATCGAGACACAGGTCGAAACGATTATCGAACAGGTTGGCAAGGTCGACGAAATCGATGATGGCGACGACAACGCCGAGGAACTGCTTGAAGCCGAAGCCATCGTCGAAGATTCGGATGACGACCCCGAAGAAGACGAGCCCGAACTGGTCGAGGCCGCCAGCCATGACGACGAGGAAGTCGAACTCAATGATACGCCGCGCGATGACCTCAAGCTGATCAAGGGGGTCGGTCCGGCGATTGAAAAGACGCTCAACGAGATGGGCATCAGCCGCTTCGACCAGATCGCCCAGATGAGCGAATACGACATCGACCGGGTCGCCCACCGCCTCAAGGGTTTCCGCAGCCGCATCTACCGCGAGGACTGGATTGGCCAGGCGCGGGAGCTGCATGACCAGAAGGTAAGTAACCAGTAGCAGACTTCGCATGCGAGCCCTGATTGCGATTGCCCTGCTTGCCTGCGGCGTGCTGCTGTCCACGAGCCTCAATCACGACAAGATGCCTGCAGCAGACGCGCTGCCGGATGCGTCGCCGCTTGCTGAAGCGGCCTTGTCCATCTCGATAACGCCGGGCGAAGTGAAGATTCATGGCACGAGCGCGTCCGCCGCGCACGAAGCCGCTTTGCACCAGCTTGCCGAAGAGCAGTTCGACGGCTTCAGTCTCGAGGCGGAATTCGAGCCGGCCGTGCTGCCGGGGAAGAACTGGGAGGCGGTGAGCAACCGCCTGCTGTATGCGATCGCCACTCTCGACTCGGGTGAGGCGCAGATGGCTCCGGGCAGTATCCGCATCCGCGGCGTGAGCTCGGATGCCAACGCATACGGCGCACGCATCGAGTTCCTGCGCGAACTGTTACCCGATCACTTCGAACTGCAAACGGACGTGATGTTCGTGCGCTCGTCAGCTACGTTTGACGAGCTCTGCCAACGGGCATTCGCCGAACTCACCTTCGGTCCCGTCTCGTTTGCGGAATCCAGCGCGGAAATCCAGCCGGGATCACTCGTCACCCTGGACCGCATCACCGATTTTGCCCATGACTGTCCGGGCGCCACGATCATGATTACGGGACACACCGACGCCAGTGGTGATGAATCCTGGAACAGGCAGTTGAGCCTGGCCAGGGCGCAGGCTGTCGCTGATCACATCGCGGCCAGGGGAATTGACCCGCGGCGACTGCTCGTCGCCGGACTCGGCTCGTCGGAGCCGATCGCGGATAACGCCACGGCACTCGGCCGCGAGCTGAACCGACGTATCGAATTCGAATTGCGCTAGCTTATTGCGAGTCGCCCGGGCCTTCGGCCGCAAACAACTCCACTTCGAAAACGAGCGTTGCGCCTGGTGGTATGACGTTGCCGGCGCCGCGATCGCCGTAGCCCATCTCCGGCGCAATCGTGAGTTCGCGCTTCTCGCCAATCAGCATGCCGGCGACACCCTGATCCCAGCCCTTGATGACCCGGCCCTCGCCGAGCGTGAAACCGAAGCGCTGGCCGCGGTCCACTGAACTGTCGAACTTGTCGCCACGATTGTCTTCGGCTTCCGGGTCCCACAGCCAGCCCGTGTAGTGAACCTCAACGTAGTCGCCGGGCACGGCTTCGCGCCCATAACCGCGCTGCAGGATGCGCGCGGTCAACCCGGAGGTAATTTCGATGATGTCCATGTCAGTGCTGCTGTCTTCGCTCATGGCTGGCTCCTCGGTGGTTGCTGCGGCAGGCTCGGCTGCAGGTTTAGCCGGTTCTTCGGCGGATTGGCTACAACCGGCAACGCCGATGACAACGAGGGCTGCGTAGAGTGGGAAGCTGAATTTCATAGTCAACGCCTTTTTTGTGGTGTTATTCGTCGCCCTTGAAATCGAGGGACGCCGAGTTGATGCAATAACGCAGGCCGGTCGGTTGTGGCCCGTCGGGAAATACATGACCGAGGTGCGCGCCGCAGTTGCTGCAGACCACTTCTTCCCGAATCATGCCGTGGCTGTTGTCGGTCTCTGTCCTGACCGCGTCGCCCGCGAGTGGCAACCAGAAGCTCGGCCAACCCGACCCGGAGTCGTACTTGTGCTCGGACGAAAACAGTTCAGCGTCACAGCAGACGCAGCGGTAGGTACCATCTTCCTTGTGATCGACATACTTGCCCGTAAAGGCACGCTCGGTGCCTTTGTTTTGCGTGATTTCATATTGTTCCCCGGACAGCCTGTTCCGGAGGTCCTCGTCGCGCTCCATGTCTCGTTTTAGCCCGAGGCCGCACTCGAATCAAGTTCGAGCAGCAATGAGTTCATGCGCTGCACATAGGCGGCGGGGTCTTCGAGCTGTGACCCTTCCGCGAGCAGGGCGTGATCGAGGACGATATTTGCGAGGGCGGCGAAGCGTTCGTCGTCGCCTTCGCCTGAGAGGCGCTCGACGAGTGGGTGCCCCACATTGACCTCGAGAACAGGTTTCGAGTCCGGCACAGCCTGGCCACTCGCTTCGAGCATGCGCCTGATCTGCGGGTTCAGCTCGTTTTCGCCGGCGACGACGCAGGCCGGTGACGATACCAGTCGCGTGCTGACGTGCACGGTCTCCACCCGATCCTTGAGCACTTTGCGCAACTTCTTCAGCAGTGGCTTGTGTTCGTCGTCCATCGCGTCCTGCGTCATCTTGCCGTCAATGTCGGGAAGGTCGAGACCTTCGCGAGCGACGTCGACGAGCGCCTTGCCGTCATACTCACCGAGCGCGTCGACGAGCCACGGATCTATACGGTCGCTCAGCAACAGGACTTCGATGCCCTTGTCCTGCAACTGCTCGAGATGCGGGCTCGACACGGCCGTCGCGTGGTTGTCCGCAAGGATGTAGTAAATCTTGTCCTGGCCCTCGTTGCAGCGCCCGACGTAGTCATCCAGCGACTGGTCCTGGTCCGGCTTGCCGGTATGTGTGGTCGCAAATCGCAGCAGCTTCGCAATCTTGTCCTTGTTGCCATGGTCCTCGACGACACCTTCCTTGAGGACCTGGCCGAACTCGCCCCAGAACTTGCTGTATTCATCCGCCTTCAACTTCGACAGCATATCGAGTACGCGACGTGTCAACGCACCGCGCATTGCGGCCAACTCGGGGTTCTGTTGCAACATTTCGCGCGATACGTTCAGCGGCAGGTCCGACGAATCGACGACACCTTTCACGAATCGCAGGTACAACGGCAGGAACTGCTCCGCGTCATCCATGATGAAGACGCGTTGCACATACAGCTTGAGTCCTCGCGGCGCCTCGCGATTCCAGAGGTCGAACGGCGCATTCGCCGGAATATACAGAAGGCTCGTGTACTCGCGTTTGCCTTCCACCCGGTTGTGGCTCCAGGTCAGCGGCTCGGCGAAATCGTGCGACAGGTGCTTGTAAAACTCGCGGTATTCGTCGTCATCGATGTCGCTGCGCGCGCGCGTCCAGAGGGCTGTTGCTTCGTTGACAATCTTGTCTTCGTCGTCGCCGCTGGCGGCCAGCGTGACCGGGAATGCGATATGGTCAGAGTACCTGCGGATCAGGTTCTCGATGCGGAGCGGCTCGGTAAACTCCGATTCGCCGTCCTTGAGGTGCAGCGTCACCGTTGTGCCTCGCGCTTCGCGTTCAACCGTTTCGACAGTGAACTCGCCCTCGCCAGCCGACTCCCAGCGAACCGCCTCGCCTGCCTCGAGCCCCGCCCGCCGCGATTCGACCACGACTTTGTCGGCGACGATGAAAGCCGAATAAAAGCCAACACCGAACTGGCCGATCAACTGTGCATCTTTCTGCTCATCGCCCGTCATCTGCTGCAGGAATTCCGCAGTTCCGGAGCGGGCTATCGTACCGAGATGCTCGACGAGCTCGTCGCGCGACATGCCAATGCCATTGTCGGAAATCGTGATCGTATTGGCGTCCTTGTTCGACTCTATACGGATCGCAAGCTCTGTATCGTCGCCAAGCAACGCGGGGTCTGCGAGCGCCTCGAATCGCAGCTTGTCGGCGGCGTCGGAGGCATTCGAAATCAGCTCACGAAGGAAAATTTCCTTGTTGCTGTAAAGCGAGTGAATCATCAGCTTGAGCAGCTGACGAACTTCGGTCTGAAAGCCGAGTGTTTCCCGGCCAGGTGCGGTGCTCACGCGGTCGCTCCTAATGTGTCTGGACTGGCAGACACGATAGGGGCTGGTCAGGCTATTTCAAGGTGCGGCGACGTGACCGAGTGATAAAGGAGGTAGACGAACAGGATCAGGGCCAGGGCCATGGCGAGCGGCGGGTGGGCCAGCCCGAGCAGGATGCCGCCGACCTGAATAACCACGGTCGTGCAGGTGGCCACGAGGGCCAGTACGACCTTGCGAATGCGCTCGCTAGCGAGCCTGATCATCGAGATCAGGTCGTCGAGGTCATCGAGCAACTGGGCAATACGTTCCATATCTAGCGGACGATAGACAGCATCGGGCCGCCATCGTTCACGCCACCCGAATCATTGTCGTTGTCGTCGAGAGCGGAATCGTTCGATTGCTTCGCATGGGCGATGGCCCGGTGGAAGAGCTCCCAGCGCTGCCGTGCGGATTCATCCTTGAGGAATATCACCGGCGATTCTGCTTCCTTGCACTTGTTTGACATACTCTTTAGATCGCAAATTGGGTGTCAGTAACGGCGACTATAGATACCTCTGCTGGCAGCCTCCGTGAGACAGATCACAGCTTGATTTACAATTTGTTCACAATGCTCAAAAGTAAGAACCAGTACCGCTTTCAAAGGGGACCTGTTGCGCAATAAAAAACGCCGACGTTGTCGGCGTTTCCTGGTGCATATGATGTTTGCGGAATGCGAGTCTGCTAGCTGTCGTCCGAAGCGTCGTCATCCCAGTTGCGCTTCACCTGCTCGGACCAGTTACGGTAGCCCTTCCAGGTGTACAAAGCCGGATCGATACCGACACGACGGCCGCGAGGTGCGGGCGCCTTCGATACCCACTGGCGATATTGCTGCCAGCCATCCGCGTCATTGGCGGCAGGTTCGGTAGAAGATACAGACTTGTCGGACGATTCCGGTTGCGACTCGCCATCCGTGCTGTAGTCGTCCACCCATCTCAGGTGTTTGCTATCCGGCATTTGTATGCTCAGTCAATCCTTTGAACAAATGCTAAGTGCCTCAGGGGCCTAATCACAGGAACTGCATCACAGTGCAGCTTGTGATTTTTCACATGATTTTCAGTGCCTTATCCGGCCTTTTAACTTAATTAGCCGTTTCCACGCGGCATCGAACGTGGCGATTTGACAATAACGCCGCTGCGGGCCTCAGCGGACCCGGTAGCAGGGCACGTAGTCATTTCCGGAGATTTTCATGCGTTGTTGCGCAACGAATGCCGCCAGCAGCTTGTCGAGCAGCGCCATGATTTCCCCTGATCCGTTGATTTCGAACGGCCCATCGCGCTCGATCAGCGCGGCTGTGTCCTCGCGCACGTTCCCCGAGACGATCCACGAGAACGCGCGCCGCAAGTTTGCTGCCAGCGTGTGCCCGGACAGGTCTTCACGCAGGTCCAGCGCACGCATGGCTTCGTGTGTCGCCGAAAACGGTCGTTGAAATTGATCGTCGATTGCGAGGCGCCAGTTGAAGTAGTAGGCATCGCCTTCCTGCGTGCGATAGGCGCGCACCGCATCGAGCCCGTCACGCATGGCTATTGCGACTGCCTTCGGCTCGTCGATGATGATCGAGTACCGCTGCTGCGCCTCGCTGCCGAGTGTCGCGCCGACAAACTCATCGATCTGGCGGAAATAGGGCTCGGCGGACGCCGGCCCGGTCATGATCATCGGGAATGGCTGCTCGGCATTGTCGGGATCGAGCAGGATGCCGAGCAGGTAGAGAATTTCCTCTGCCGTACCGACGCCCCCCGGGAATACGACGATGCCGTGTCCGATCCGGACGAACGCCTCGAGCCTTTTTTCCATGTCCGGCATGATCACGAGCGAATTGACGATGGGATTAGGCGACTCGGCGGCTATGATTCCAGGTTCCGTGATACCGACGTACCGTCCGCTGCGAATGCGCTGCTTCGCATGCCCTATCGTCGCGCCTTTCATGGGGCCTTTCATCGCCCCGGGGCCGCAACCCGTGCATACATTGAAGCCACGCAGGCCGAGCTCGTAACCGACCAGCTTTGTGTAGTCGTATTCATCGCGGCTGATAGCATGCCCACCCCAGCAGACGACGAGATCGACATCCGCTGGCAACCTGAGCAATCCGGCATTGCGCACGATGTGGAACACGGCATCCGTTATCCCTGAACCGGACTTCAGGTCAAAACGGTCACTGTCGAAGATGACATTGCGTGTATAGACGATGTCGCGAAGCACGGCGAACAGTAACTCGCGAATTCCACGGATCATCTTGCCGTCGACAAACGCCTCTCCCGGCGCCGCCTTCAGCGACAGCTTGAGACCCCGATCCTGCTGGATAAAGCGAAGCTCGAATTCCCGGAATTGGTCCAGCATCGCCTGCGCATTGTCGATTTCGCTGCCCGAATTCAGTACCGCGAGCATGCAGCGCCGCAACAGCGTGTAGAGCCCCCCTTCTCCACTGGAGCGCAGCTGGTCGACCTCGAGCTGCGACATGACCTCGAGGCTGCCTTCGGGCCACACCTCGGCATCAACGGTTTCGGATTTGTTGGACAGTTTCTGGCTCAGGGCCTGATCTCGATCGGAGTATTGTCAGGTGTCATCAACCAGATGTCGATCATGTCGGAATTGGAGACCGCAATACAGCCATTGGTCCAGTCCTGGGTCCGGTAGTAGGCCTCCGATCGCGTCGGCTCGTTCGGCTGGCCGTGAATCATGATGGCGCCGCCAGGATCGAGGCCTTTCGAGCGCGCCTCAAAGGCGTCCTGGCCATTCGGGTACGACACATGGATCGAGAGGAAATACTCGCTGTTGGGATTACGGGTGTCGAGATAATAGGTGCCTTCGGGCGTACGGAAGTCGCCTTCGTATTCCTTGTCACCAATCGGGCGAATACCGAGTGCGATCGGAAAGGTGCGGAAAATCTCGCCGTCATTCATCAGGTGCAGCTTGCGTTCCGCTTTCTCGACGACAACGCGATCGGCCACCGGGAAGCCGCCCGCCCCGGCAACCAGCGTGTAAATGGGCAGGTAGCGGAACAGCCCTTCGGGATTCTGCGCGTCGGTGAACAGCCCGTTGAGGTTCACGGAATAGGCATAGTGCAGGTACGCCGAGAGGCCAAGTGCCGGTATTGCGAACCCGGCGACGCCCAGCGGCAGACGCCAGCCCGACCCGGTCCACGTGCCATTGCCGCGCTGCAGCGTCAGCGCCGCAAGCAATACCAGTACGGCAGGCGGCACGAGGTTACGAAACACATACGGCCCGCCCTGCTGCACGTTGTTGAACCAGAATCCGGCGGCAATGACGATCATCAGCACCGGCGCCAGGCGAACCAGGATCAGCCGCAAACCCATCGATCAGGTCGAATCCGCGGCGGCCAGGACGGGGAACCGCACGGTCGTCCCGGGCTGCACCCTGTGCGGGTCGACTTCCGGGTTGTACTGGCGAAACAGCCAGATCGGCACATCGTAGTCGCGCAACGCGAGCACCCATATCGACTCGCCGCGCCGGATCACGTGGTCCGTAACACCGGTGATGATGTTCTCGCGAAAGAACGCGTCCTGCAGTGCGCGATGGTGGGCAACGCGGCGATCCTCGAAGGTCTTGGCATCGACCTTGCCGAGATCGAGCTTGATGCGCTGCCCGACTTCGACCGGTGTTCGAAAGGCCAGCCCGTTGATATCGCGCAGCCGTTGCGTCTTTATCTCCAGCCAGTCGCCGTAATGGCCGAGCGTTTCCTCGGCGTGAACTTCGATTGACCCGTCGCTCGCGACGCCATAGTCGCTCGGGTCCGAAAGCAGCGCGGTCTGGATGGTGCCAAGCAGGCTCGCCGCGATATCGCTGGCCATCGCACCCGGCGTCTGTTCGGCCACGACGGCCGGCGCTTCCTCGATGGCAGGTACGTCGACACTTGCGATGACAACGGGTGCCGGCGCTGACGCCGTCGGTGCGGGACCGGCGGCCGGTAATCGCAGCCGCTGGCCAGCCCGAATTCGATGCGAACTGCTCAGGTTATTCAGGGCAACCAGTGTCGACACGCTGGTCTTGTAGGTCGCGGCGATCTGCGACAGCGTATCGCCCCGCGCGATCGTGTGATACAGGTCCGGAAGTTGCTGCGATTGCCAGGCGTCGTTCGGTACTGCAGCGAGCAGGGTGTCGACCGGCGCATCGAGCGCACTCGCTGGCAACCTGATATTGATGCCCTTCGGCAAATGCTTGCTTCCCTGCCACACCGTCGACTGCAACGCCGGGTTGTATTCACGCAGCTGCCTCTCGCTGATGCCGAGGGCATCGCTCAGGTCGGAAGCCGCAATGTAGGAATCGAGCTTGAAGGTCGCATAACTGATCGGCTTTTCACGCGTAATGCCGGGGAAATAGGTTTCGGCGTTCTCGTCGACGTGCTTCGCTGCAACAAACGCAACATAGAAATTGCGCGACGCAAAGCCAAACGTACGTCCCTTGTAGTTGCGCATGATGTCGGCATAGGCGTTGTCGCCGAACTGCTGCATCGCACGCCGCACGCCGGACAGTCCGTGGTTGTATGCCGTGATCGCCATCGGCCAGTTGCCGGTGATCGAATAGTTATAGGCGAGCAGCTGGCCTGCCGCCCGCGACGCCACCCAGGGATCGTTGCGCTCGTCCATCACATGGTCGATTCGCATGAATCGCCTGCCTGTACTGCGCGTGAATTGCCAGATGCCCGACGCACCGACGTGCGAGCGTGCGTCAGGATTGTAGGAAGACTCGACGTGCGGCAGCGCGGCAAGCTCGAGTGGAACACCGAGCGCGCGGAACTCATCATGGATATGGTCGCGCCAGCGGCCCGAGCGGCGTAATCCTGCTTCGAAACGATCGCGCAGACCTTGCTGGTAGCGTATCTGTCCTGCCGCCTTGCCGAGTGTTGCGTTACTGACATCGGCCGGCCACAAAGCGAGAATGCGCGCTTCTTCCTCGCTCAGGTTGTCACGCTTGCCCTTCGCCAGTTTGCGCAGCACTGCCTGCACATGTTCACGGCGTTTCGCGACGCGCCGCTGACGCTCGCGCCGCCCCATATCGGCCGGCAAATCGATTCGCTCATAGACAACCGCCAGATTGCGACTGTCGTGCAGTACACCCTGGTCGGTTCTGAAGTGGCTGAATATGTCGATCCAGAAATCGACATCTCGCTGCAATTCGGCCGGTACCGGGAACAAATCCTGCGCGGCTACGGGTGTGCCGAGGAACACGACGAGCAGCAGGGAAAAACGCTTCGCTCTTGTCATTTAACTCAATTCAAGTTTCAATCGTAAATTCTTGATTACTTCACAGAAAAAATCACCAATTCGCGCTATTTTGCACAATGGATCGAGCTAACGCACTTACCATAATCTTAGCCCTTCTGGGCACCTCTCCCGTGTTCGCGGGCGAGGTCGCCGTCGATCCCGGCGACAACGGCGCCGACATTCTTGAAGATACGACCGAAGATGCGGATTCGCGTTCCAGCGAAGTCGCTGCCGCGGTCGAACACCTGCTCGATACACCGGTGCCGCAAACCGAGCTGCCGGTCATACCGCTGGCTGACGCCGTAACCGCCGCCGGTGGCGCGGCGACAGCAATTACCGTCCTCGATACCGAGATCGCGCCTGGCACCGCACAGCGCTGTTCGAGGGTGTTCCTGTGTCGACGCCGGTACTGGTCCTCAACGGGGCGTTGCCCGGCCCGACATTGTGCCTGACAGCCGCCGTGCACGGCGACGAACTCAATGGCATCGAGATGGTCCGCCGCGTGATGCACGACCTTGACCCGACAAAACTGTCGGGTGCGGTTATCGGTGTTCCGATTGTTAACGTGCAGGGATTCAGGCGTGGCTCGCGGTATCTTCCCGATCGCCGCGACCTCAATCGTTATTTCCCGGGTAACCCGAATGGCAGTGCCGCTGCCCGGATCGCGGATTCGTTTTTCACTAACGTGGTATCGCACTGTGATGCACTGGTCGACCTGCACACGGGTTCGTTCGAACGCGCCAACCTGCCGCAGATTCGCGCCGACCTGCGCAACCCGGACGTGGTGACACTGACGCAGGGATTCGGTTCCATGGTCATCCTGCACAGCACGCCAGCCGTTGGCACGCTGCGTCATGCCGCGACACGCGCCGGCATTCCCGCGGTTACGCTCGAGGCCGGTGGCCCATCGCAACTTGAACTCAATGAAGTGAAGCTCGGCGTCAAGGGCATCGAGACGCTCGTCAACACGCTGGGCATGATTCGCAAGCGGCGGCTGTGGGGTGAGCCGGAGCCCGTCTACTATCGCTCGTCCTGGGTACGCGCGGATAACGGCGGCATCCTGCTGGCGGATGTCAGCCTTGGTAGTTCGGTGCACAAAGGCGACCTGCTCGGCACGATCACCGATCCGATGAACAACGCGCGCACCGAGCTACGCTCGCCATACTCTGGTCGCATCATCGGCATGGCGCGCAACCAGGTCGTGATGCCCGGCTTCGCCGCGTTTCACGTGGGCATCCAGACCGATGAGGCACCCGTCGACGAAAGTGCGGACCCGGTCATCGATCATTCCAGTGATCCTGCCCTGAGCCACGACAAAGACTCCAGCAGCGACTACGTCGACGGCATGTCCGAATAGGTTTAAGCTGCACGGCGATGTCCGGCAGCCGCAAACCCCTCTATCGCTACCTGTCACCGGCAACCTGGCCGACCTGGATCGGCATGGGTCTATTGCGTGTCGTGTGCTGGCTGCCACATCGCGCGGCACTGGCTGTCGGCCGTCTGCTCGGAAAGCTGGCGCATGCCGTGGGTGGCAAGCGGCGTGCGATCGTCAGGCGAAACATCGAGCTGTGCTTTCCCGACCAGGACGAGCAGCAGCACAAGCAACTGACCCGGCAACATTTCGAAGCGCTTGGCATGTCGATGATCGAGATGGGGCTGGGGCGCTGGGCATCGGACGAGCACCTGACATCCATCACGACGATCGAAGGCGTCAATTACATCCTCGACGCTATCAATGCGGGCAAAGGTGTCATCCTGCTGAGCGCACATTTCACAACGCTCGAAATCAGCGGGCGCGTGCTCAAGCTCAATATCCCGCCGTTCGATGCCGTATACCGTAAGAACCGGGATGAGTTTACGACTGAAATGCTGCGGTCAGGACGAGAGCGTTCGGCCGCGACCACGATCGAAAAACGTGACATCAAAAAAATGGTGCGAAGCCTGCGCGAAGGACGCGTTGTCTGGTACGCGCCGGACCAGAGCTATAACCGCAAGGGCGCCGAAGTCATCAATTTCTTTGGTGTGCCATCGATGCATACGACGGCGACGTCTACGCTCGCACGGCTCGGCGACGCCGTCGTAGTGCCGTTCTTCCCGAGTCGCTCCGCCGATGGCCGTTACCACCTGGAGATCCTGCCGCCGTTTGAAGACTTTCCATCCGGCGACCCGGTGGCGGATACGTATCGCTATGTCGAGGTACTCGAACAGGAGATTCTGAAATTCCCGGAGCAGTACTTCTGGGTGCACCGCAAGTTCAAGAACCTTCCGGACGGCTACCCGGATTACTACGCAGACCTCGACGCCTCGAAGTAGCCGTCGAGGAATTGCTCCCAGTTCCTGATGCGGAAGTTCAGCCGTGGGTCCAGGTCGGCAATTTTCTGCAGGGAGCGGTGCAGCCGGCTCAGTGTTTTCTGCTGCCAGGGGCCCGGCTGTAACAGGCGGCCGCGATCGAAATCGAGCATCCAGAGGTCGCCGTCCTTGTCGATCTGCAGGTTATAGGCGTTCATGTCCGCATGATAGACGCCCTTTTTGTGAAACCCGTGCACGGCCGCGCCAAGTTTCTCCCAAAAGCCCTCGGGCACCTCGTCGCCGCCAATAAACGTCGATAACGACACAACGTCCGGGATACGCACCGTGATGATGTCCGCCGTATAGAAAGGTCCGCGCCGGCAGTATCGTGCCGCCGCCGGCCGCGGTACGCGCAGGCCACTGTCCGCCATCTTCGCCAGCATGCGCCATTCGCGAAACGGCCGCGTCTGGTCCTCGCCGGTCCAGAAATAGCTGTCGCGTACGACCTTGCCCACCAGGCCGCCACGCAGGTAATGGCGCAGCACGAACTGGCGCGGAATGTTGCCGACGAACATCGTGTTGCCGCGCCCGGCCGAGCGCAGTCGCCCTGCAACCGGCTCGGTGTGCAGCCAGCCCGACGGCGTGAAGCGCTCCTCGCTGATTTCCCTGATGACCTGGCGATCATAGAGAATAGCGCCTTTTTCTGTTTTTTCTACAATTTCTGTCATTTAGCGACTTTTCGGCATATTTTACCGACGTTTTGCCGATTTTTTTGTTACCTGAACCAGCACCTTCAAATTCTGCTCAATTTTATAAAAATTCTTTCAATATTCGTCATTTTATGGATTTTTGCGGCTTTTACACAAAATATCGCAGATTTTATGAGATTTTCGTTCCAGCGACGAGTAATTAAATCTGCTCATTAAAAAGATTGGAAATAACGTCTTTTGCCTTCATGATCGTTGCATTTCGCGACAAACAGGCTTCATGGCTGGTATGCGCGCTCATTGGGCACAATCGCATCAAATAGAAGCAATTAGCGGCTTTTCGCTCGATTACCAGCCGCAATCGGCGAATTTAGTCCTCTTTGTCGACGAGGAAGTACTGTGCGCCGCAGTACGGGCACTTGGCATCACCCGTCTCCTCGATGGGCAGAAACACCTTGGGGTGCGAATTCCACAGGTACATTCCCGGCATCGGGCACGACAGCGGCAGGTCCTGCCGCCGCACCTCGTAGCGATGCTGCGCATTGGCCGGTATGAGGTTCTGGTCGATCGTTCCTGCTCTTTCTGTCACGCTGAGTCCTGCTGTCTGCTAACCGTCGGCGGATTATAAGACCTTGCTCCACAAGTCATCTACATAGGCCCGTTCGTCGCGAAACTCTTCCTGGCCGACGAGCGGGCCCTTTTCGTTGAGCGCCAGGTGGTGCTGCTGCAGCCGATAGCACTTGTAGATCTCCTGCAAGCGCGCTGCAACGCCGGCTTCGATGCAACCACACTCGGCGAGCGCATCAAGCTGGCGGATATTATCCGAATAGAAAAACACCGAAGGCTCCTGGCCGGCGTTGGACAGCACGAGGTATTGCACGATGAATTCGATGTCCGCAATGCCGCCCCTGCCCTGTTTCAGGTCAAAAACCTCGGCATCACTTTTGTCCAGCTGTTCGCGCATGCGCTGACGCATGTCGACGACATCCGCCCTGAGTTTGTCCTGCCGCACCCGGGACGAAAGCGTCTCGGCACGTATGCGCGTGAACTGCTCGGCAATAAGGCGGCTGCCGGCGACAGGTCTTGCGCGTAACAGTGCCTGGTGCTCCCAGGTCCACGCATTTTCCTCCTGGTAGCGCTCGAACGCGTCGATACTGCTGACCATGACGCCGGACTGGCCATCCGGCCTGAGCCGCGTATCCACTTCGTAGAGCATGCCCGAACCGGTTTGCGCAGTGAGGAAGTGCGACAGCCGCCGCACGAGGCGTGTGAAAAACATCGTGTTGTCGAGGGGCTTCGGTCCATCGGTATTGCGATTAGCGCCACTGGAATCGTGCAGGAAAACAAGGTCGAGGTCTGATCCATACGACATCTCGAGGCCGCCGAGCTTGCCATAGGCAATGATGCCGAAACCGGCTTTGTGGCGTTTGCCGTCGAGGTCATAGCCGGGTTCACCGTGCTTTGCGACCAGGTCGCGCCATGCGATGTCGAGCGTATGTTTCAACACCGCCTCTGCCAGCCACGTCAGGCTGTCACTGACTTTCATTATCGGCAACGTGCCCGCGAAGTCCGCTACCGCCACCCGGAACTGGTTGGCCCGCTGGAACTGGCCCAGTACCGAAATCTGCGCCTCGCTGTCATCCGGCGGACATTCCGCGAGGCGCGCAGTCAGTTCCCTGTCCTGTTCCTCCAGTGTCAGCGGTGATGACTGCACACTCGGATCGAGCAACTCGTCGAGTAACACCGGGTACAGCGCGATCTGCCCGGCGATGTAGGCGCTGCGTTCGCACAGGCTGACGAGCCGCATCAAAACAGCGGGATTTTCGTTGAGCAGGGCGATGTATGCGCTGCGGCGCAGTATCTTTTCGACAAGCGCCAGTACTCTCGTCACCGCGGTTACCGGGTCCTTTGCGGCAGCGATGCGCCGCAACAGCTCCGGAATGAAGGTTCTCAGGCGCCGCCTGGATTCCTTGTCGGCGTGCCGGGCTGCCGGGCCTGCGGCAAAGGCCGCAATCTTTTTCGCGACCGTGTCGGCGTGGCTGATGCCCCCGATTCGCAGTGCCTCCTGCCACGCCTCTGCCGGGGCGGCAGCATCCCACAGCTCCGCCAGCTTCTGTCCCGGCTTATCCGCATGTTCCCGGTCGCGGAAGGCAACGGCCTCGAATTCACGAGTGACTACGTCACGATGTTCGTTCAGGACAGCGAGCAGTTCGTCCCAGTTCGCAAAACCCATTGCCAAACACAGCCTGGCGCGATCGATATCATCGGCTGGCAAATCATGCGTCTGCCGGTCGCGTATTGCCTGGATGAAATTTTCGAGGCGGCGCAGGAAAACATAGGCATCACGCAAGGCCGCAGCGCTGTTGGCCGAAAGCCCGTGGGGGCCAACCAGGTTTGGCAGCACGCGCAGCAACTGCCGGTCCTGCAGTTCGGGGCGAGAGCCGCCACGCACGAGCTGCAGGGACTGCACGATGAATTCAATCTCGCGAATTCCCCCTGGTCCGAGCTTGATGTTGTCGGCCATTTCCCGCCGCTTGACCTCGGCCGAGATCGTTTCATGCATCTCGCGCAATGATTCGAATACACCGTAGTCGAGATATTGCCGGTAAACGAATGGCGTGATCAGGTCGTCGTACAGCTCGGCAGTCACTGCCCCGGGAACACGGGGTCCTACGATCCGTGCCTTGACGTATGCATAGCGTTCCCAGTACCGCCCATGCTGCAGCAAGTACGATTCGAGGGCGGCAAAACTCGTCACCGGCGGGCCGCTGTCGCCAAACGGGCGCAACCGAGTATCGATGCGAAAAGCAAAACCGTCGGCCGTTACTTCGTCCAGCAGAGCGACAACATGCTGGGATATGCGCGTAAAGTACTCCTGCGCGCTCACAATTTTTCGGCCGTTGCTCTCCCTGCCGCCCGGATACAGGAAGACGAGGTCGATATCCGACGAAAAGTTGAGCTCGCGGCCACCCAGCTTGCCCATGCCGAGGATGACAATGCCGCAGGCGTTGCCTGCCTCATCCATGACGTCGCCAAGGCGGCGCTGAATGACCTTCGCCGCCAGTCCTGCTGCAGCGTCGAGCAGGCGGTCAGCCAGGTCCGACAGCGCCGTCAGCGTTTCCTCAAGCGTCGCAATGCCGCCGAGCTCACGCCACAGCACCTGCAGCAACCAGCGGTGGCGGAAACGGCGCATCACTCCTTTGGCGTCGTCGATTTCATCCATCGCATGAACGTCGGCGACGAGCTTGTCCAGGAGATCCGTGTCGGGAACATGATCGAGTGAATCGAGACTGTGAACGAACCAATTCCAGTCGCGGCGCACAACAGCGGCGGCGAACTCGCTGCACGCTACGAGGCGACTCAGTTGTGCCGCACGGTTATGTGCGGTGCCAGCATCCCCCTGCGGCAAATCGTCGAACCACTGTTGCACGGGTTCGCGTAGCTCGGCCGGGATGGCATCGAGAAAAGTCGTTTCGTCCTGGGCTTGCACAGCGCCACAACTATACCCCGTCGGGCACTGGCTGCGGCCTGCTTCAGGCGGTCGATTTTTTCTTCGGCTGTGACAGGCCCGACAGTGTGTCTTCCAGTGGCTGCGGCTTGCCTATGGCGTGCCCCTGGGCGAAATCGACGCCCAGTTCGGTGATGAGTTTGCGGGTATCGTCGGTCTCGACGTATTCGGCCACGGTGCACAGCTCCATGACCTTGGCGACCTGGGTGATAGCGGCGACCATCGACTCGGAAATCCGGTTGTCGGTGATGTCGCGGATGAAGCTGCCGTCAATCTTGAGTGCGTCGACGTTGAAATTCTTCAGGTAGGCAAACGAGCTCAGCCCTGCGCCGAAGTCGTCAAGCGAAATCGAACAACCACGGCCACGCAATGCATCGATGAATTGTTGCGCCTTTTTGAGATTCGACACCGCTGCCGATTCGGTAATCTCGAAGCACAGGGACCCGGGTGTAACCCCGCTTTCCTCCATCTCCTGGTCGATGAATTCAAGAATGTCATCGTCGCTGAGCGACTGGCCCGAGAGGTTGATCGAGAAAATGGCTTCCTGCTTCTCGATCGCGTCCTTGTGCTCGGCAATCATGGCGAGCGTCGACGACACGACCCAGCGGTCTATCTGCGGCATCAACTTGTAGCGTTCTGCCGCGGAAAAAAATGCGTGCGTAGGGATGTTCTCGCCGTCCGAATCGTTCATTCGCAACAGCACCTCGAAGCGCGGTGCGGACTTCTTGCTCCCGAGGCTCGCAATCTCCTGTCCCAGCAACTGGAAGTCGTCGCCATCCAGGGCCTGCTGGATGTCGGATACCAGTTGCATATCGTCATGGCGCTGGATAATGCTGAGGTTGCTGTCATCGTAAACTTCGATGCGATCGCGGCCATGCTCCTTGGCCGCTTCGCAGGCGAGCCGAGCCGTCGTCAGCGCCCGCGCGATGTCCTGGGTGCGCGAACTGAATTCGGAAATACCGATGCTCATCGTAATCTGCAGGGACTTGTCGCCTTCGAGGTATCGCAGCGCCTGGCCACGCTCGCGAATCGACTGTGCCAGGTCCAGAACGGCTTCGCGGCTGGCATGTGTCAACAAGATGCAGAAATCATCGCCCGTGAGGCGTGATACGACAGCACGCCGTGACAGGTCTTCCTCGAGCAAGCGTGCGAAACGCACGATCGTCTGGTCGCCCGCATCACGCCCGAATGTGTCATTGACCAGCTGCAGGTTGTCGAGGTCGAAGTAGATGAGCTGGTGAGCATCGTCTTCGCCGTTGAGAGTTTTCGCCGATTCCTGCAACTGCGCCTCGAAACCCGCACGGTTCATCAGGCCGGTCATCGCATCGAATGACTGTTCGATGACGTACTCGACCTTGCGCACGATATGCGCCATGAAGCGGCGGTCGTTCCTGCAAAACTCCTCGTTACTGACACGTCCGAGCTGCGCCATGACGCCCTCGAGATTGCCCTGCTTGTCGAGGATCGGGCTCAACAATGTCTGGAAGCCCTGCTCGGGCGTGTCGTCCTCGCCTTCGATGCCCGGAATTTCGAACACCGACGGCCAACGTTTGCCTTCCAGCTTCGGCATCATGTGGTCGACAAGATAACGATCGAGAACCTTGCGGTTGACGTTTTTCCAGCTCGAGTGCGTTGCGCTCACACGGATGCGCTTGCCCGGGATCAGAAGCACGCTGTAGGCGACGCCGAGGAAGCGACCGCTTTGCCCCACAAGTTGCGCAAGGCCGGCATGGCTACGCGATGTGCCGTGAATCTTCTCGTCGACTTCGTAGACAAGGGTCAGTTCTTTCTCGGCGTCCCGGCCACGCCGCGCCGCATCATCAAGCTGCTGACCGACAAGCAGACTTTCACCGATCAGGTCAACTGCAGGCCGCAGGATGTTGGCGAGCATCTTGGGATTGAAGGACGACGACTTGCCGGCATTGCGCGAAAATACCGCCACCAACAGGCCGAGCCGGGCACCATCATCGCCGCTGACACCTAGAACGAGTATCGTGCGACCGGAATTGAGCGTGCGACGGACATGCCCGTCGCCGCGCTCCGATTCCGCAACGATCTCTTCAGGAAGATCCGTTACGAAATTGTCGATTTCGTAGTCATCTGCGCCGTCAGAACTCCACACGCAGGCGCGAGTGCTGTCATAAAAACAGAAGCACTGGGCGCGCGGAACAAGCGAATGCAGCAGACCTTTGGCCTTGCCAATATTCTTCCTTGTTTGCAGGTTGTGCAGATCGGCCGGCAATGCTCGCTCCGTCGAGTCTCGGTATCGTCTGAGACTCCCACGATGCCAGCACCGCAGCGGCTGCGCTGTGACTCAGGTCTCGCTTGAAACCGGGCTCACGGCGAAAAATCAGCCAATTGGACAAATTCCGACCAAATGAAGCCACCAGCCCCCGGCCTGCCAGACCTTAAAGCGCGGCCAGCCAGTCGTCGTCCGAACCCGCACTAATGCCTTCGAACAGCGGCGTCGACAGGTAGCGTTCCCCGGTATCGGGAAGCATGGCCAGGATCACGGCTCCATCAGGCGCCTCGGCAGCAACATCAAGCGCCGTCGCCAGCGTCGCTCCTGACGATATGCCCGTGAATATACCTTCCTTGTGCGCGAGTTCGCGGGACACTTCGATTGCGCGCTCATCGCTGATCGAACGCAGCTCGTCGAAGACGTTGCGGTCGAGCACGTCAGGTATGAAATCCGGCGTCCAGCCCTGGATCTTGTGCGGCTGCCACTCGTTACCTGCGAGCAAGGTCGCTGCGGCCGGTTCAGTCGCGACGATCTTCAGCTCGGGCCGCGCTGCCTTCAGCGTGCGGCCGGCGCCGCTCATCGTCCCGCCCGTGCCGTAACCCGTGACCCAGTAGTCGAGCCGTCGCCCGGCAAAATCCCTGAGAATTTCAGGGCCGGTCGTGTTCGCGTGGTAGTCGGGATTGGCCATGTTTTCGAACTGCCGCGCCAGGAACCAGCCATGTTTCTTGGCGAGCTCCTCGGCCTTTTTCACCATGCCCGTGCCGCGTTCGGCCGCGGGCGTCAGGATGACCTTGGCACCGAGGCCACGCATGACCTGGCGCCGTTCGACCGAAAACGAATCAGCCATCGTGGCGACAAACGGGTGCCCCTTGGCGGCACAGACCATAGCAAGCGCGATTCCGGTATTTCCCGAGGTAGCCTCGATGACCGTTTGACCCGGCTCCAGCTCTCCTTTCTGCTCGGCATCGGTGACGATCGCGAACGCGAGCCTGTCTTTTACCGAAGCCATGGGATTGAACGACTCGACTTTGACGTACACGGTCACGTGCTCCGGTGACATGCGATTGAGCCTCACAACCGGCGTGTTGCCGATCGTTTGCAGAATATTGTCGTAGATCATCCTTCAGTCCTCTTATTGATTGATTGTTGTACGACCTGGCCGGGCGACCCAACCCAAGATTCATCCGAGGCTACCACGGACACAGGCGCGCGACACCGGGAAAACGATCTGTCCCTCGCACAACCAAAAGCAATCCCGGTGCATCTAAGTATAGAAGCGCTGGGCGAGCTTGCGACGGGAATGGGACAAACGAGGTCTGCGACTGCTGTTACACCCCGGTTCTTGCAAAAAACTCCAGTATTTCTGCGAACATAACCATGTGTTATATGTAGCGGATATTTTTGGCCCGCAGTGAAACGAACGCGCCCATTCAAGGTCATAGTTCAAGACGCAACGACGCAACGTTCAGAATGAAGCTACAACAACTGAAATATTTGCTTGCGATCGTCGATAACGGGCTGAACATAACGGCAGCTGCTGAAAGGCTGTACACGTCTCAGCCGGGGGTGAGCAAACAACTCAAGCTGCTCGAGGAAGAGCTCGGGCTGCAGCTGTTCGTGCGCAAGGGTAAAAGCCTTGGCGGCATCACGCCGGCCGGTGAGCAGGTAATCGCGCGCGCGCGGCTGATCATGTCGGAAGTCGACAACATCCGCAGCCTTGCTTCCGATTATTACCACGAAGAAGAAGGCACGCTTTCAATTGCAACCACTCATACGCAGGCACGATACGTTTTGCCTGATGTCATCCGCGAGTTTCGCGAGCGCTATCCGCGCGTCAACCTGAACCTGCACCAGGGAACGTCGGAGCAGATTGCCGACATGGTGAAAGCGAATGAAATCGACTTTGCGATCGCCACAGGTTCACACGACCTGTTCGGCGACCTGCTGCTAGTGCCGAGCTATCACTGGGATCGCAAGATTATTGTCCCCAAGGATCATGAGCTGACACGGCTCGAACGCAAGCTGACGCTCGAGGACCTTGCCGAGCATCCCCTGGTTACCTATGTATTCAGCTTTGGCGGCCAGTCTTCGCTGAAGCGCGCGTTTGCGGAACGCGGCCTCGAACCCGACGTCGTGTTTACCGCAAGGGATGCCGACGTTATCAAGACTTATGTGCGCATGGGGCTGGGCGTCGGCATCGTTGCCAGCATGGCGGAGGATTGCTCGGATAACAAAGACCTCAGCGCCATCGATGCAGAAGGCCTTTTCCCGCGCAGCACAACGTGGATCGGTTTCCGCAAGGACATCGTGCTGCGTCGTTACATGCTCGACTTCGTACAGTTGTTCGCGCCACACATTACGACCGACCAGCTCGAACAGACGCGCCGCGTGCGATCTCAAATCGAGATCGACAATCTTTTCAAGGACGCCAGTTTGCCGATTCGCGGCGGCTGCAACGACGGCATTACAGCAGCGGCGTGATCATCGCCTAGTAGATGCGAATACCGCCATGCCGTTTGCGGCTGCGGTAGTCCACCCACCACAGGCCGAGCAGGAAACCACCGGCAAGAAATATCAGTACGGCACCCCCCACCCACTGTAGCGGCACCGTGCGTGTGTAGCGCGCCGCCCGCGCACGCAGACCCAGGTTCTCGTCGCTGAGTTCAGCATTGGTCGCCTCGCTGGCTTCAAGCCGGGACTGAAGGTCCGCAACTTCGCTCTCGAGGGCTTCGATCGTCGCGGCCGGAGCCGCGAATGCCTGCCGCAATTCTTCCAGCTCCTGGGTCAGGCGGGCAACTTCGGCCTGGGTTTCGGCGACAATCAGCTTTGCCGGCTTGGTGTCGACGAGAAAGCCGGCTTTCACATGGCCTGTCGTACCGTCCGGCAACTGTACATGCGCGTAATATCTCGAGCGCGACAGGACCTGGACTTCCTGGCCACTGTCCAGGCTCATGAACGGACGGTCGCTCGTATCTTCGGCCCGATGGAGCCCCAGCTGCAGCGTATCGGTGACATACGCTGTCTGGGCCATCGCCGTGACCGGCAACAGCAGCAACAGAACAATTATGGTGCGCATTTCGGATCTCCCAAACGATCGGCCGAAGTGTACTACAGCCTATTGCTCGTAGAGCCAGCGAAGCAGCGCTTCCTGCGTCTCTTCGCCATAGCCGCGGTGAATGTCGGTGTGATTCTGTAATACCGTAACCGCGAAACGGCGGCCCGATCGGGATTGCAGATAGCCAGCGATGCCGGCAACATGGTCGAGCGAACCGGTCTTGAGGTGTGCCGATCCTTCCAGCGGCCCGTCGTCCATGCGATAACGCAGGGTGCCATCGAGTCCCGCCAGCGACATCGATGACAGGTATTCGGGCATGTACGGCTGGCGCCACGCGAATCTCAGCATCGCGCCAAAATCCGCTGCCGTGATTCGCGCGTCGCGCGACAACCCGGCGCCGTTATCGAACGCGAGCTCGCTGAATTCGAGTTTTTTGTCATGCAACCAGTCGCCGACAACCTTGCGTCCGCCAGCCTCGGTTCCGGGCGGGCCGAGAATCTCGGCGGACAAGGTCAGCAGCACCTGCCTCGCCATGACGTTATTGCTGTGCTTGTTCACACGGGAGATAACATCGGCAAGCGGCAGCGAACGGAACGTCAGCAGTGGTTCCTCATCCTGCGGCGCGGTCGCTGCCCGCCAGCCGCCCTTGAACCGACCACCGGAGTCGAGCCACATCGACGTGAACAGTCCGTAAGCGAACTCGTAATGGCTCAGGGCGGCCCTGTCCATCGCGTAGCGCTTGCAGCCGCCGGGAAACCTGCCGGTGAATGTCATGCGGTCATTTGTTTCATTCGCCGTGATCGTGATGCCGCGCTGGTAACCGCGGCAGGGACCGGGTTTCGTGCCGAGCCGGTTGTCGATTTTGAGGTTAGCCAGTTTCGGGTCAGTCCAGATGCGCACCTTGCCCGATTCGTGCAGCGGTTCGAACCAGTAGCGCACGGCCTTGAAGTTCATCAACAGCGCGTTCGGTGCGACGTTGTAGGCGCGCAGCGGCTGGCGGTCGAACGCTGCGGGATCGTAACCGTTGAGCTCGAAATAGGTGTCGTCGAGCAAGAGGTCCCCGGCAATCTCGTCGATGCCGGCTTGCCGAATCCTGCGCACCAATTGCCACACGCGCTCGGTGACAAGGTAAGGGTCGCCGCTGCCCTTTAGCAGCAGGTCACCCTGCAATGTGCCGTCGACGACTTCACCGAGTGCATAAACCTCGGTTTGCCAGGTATAGGCGGGTCCCAGCATGTCCAGGGCAACAAGCGTTGTCAGCAGCTTGATCGTCGAACCCGGATTGCGTGGCACCGACTCGTTGAAGCTGACGAGAATCTCTCCTGTTTCGAGGTCCTGCACGTAAACACTGGTGCTGTCATGCGGCACCTGCCGATGGTTGAGTCTCGCCTCGACCGGGGGCGGCAAGGCCACTTCCGAGGCCAGTGCTGTCGTCGCGCAGAACGCCAGCAGGAACGCTGACATACGATTCATCGTGATGGTCTCTCGATGCCGAATGCCCGGATCCTGTCGGCCAGTGTTGTCGGTTTGACGCCCAGCAATTCGGCTGCGCCGTCCGGCCCCGAGACGCGCCAGCTTGTCTCCTTGAGTGCCGCAATCAGGTTCTGTTTCTGGTATTCGCGCATTTCCTTCTCGGTAAGGATGCCGGTTATCTGCTTCGCCGCCGGCTCGATCTCCCGTGGCCGGGCATCACGAACATGCGGCATCGACAGATCGAGCCGCAACACGTTGCCCGGAGACAGGATTACGGCACGCTCGATGACGTTTTTCAATTCCCTGACGTTTCCGGGCCAGTCATATTCCTGCAGCAGGTTGGCCTGCGCCCGGTTTAACGTCAGCACGGGCCTGCCAAAGTCCTTGCACGCACGCTCCAGGAAGTGTTGCGCGAGCTGGATGATGTCGTCATCGCGATCGCGTAGTGGCGGCACATCGACAGGGAAGACGCTGAGCCGATAGAACAGGTCTTCACGGAATTCGCCGTCGACAATCAGCTGCTCGAGGTCGCGGTTCGTTGCCGCTATGACACGAACATCCACCGAGCGCGTGACATCGTCGCCGACGCGTTCGAATTCGCTTTCCTGCAATACGCGCAGCAACTTGCCCTGTAACTCGAGCGGTATTTCGCCGATCTCGTCGAGAAAGATCGTGCCGCCGTCGGCCAGCTGGAATCGACCAACGCGATCCCGGTGCGCGCCGGTAAAGGCCCCTTTGACATGGCCGAAGAACTCGCTCTCGAACAATTCTTTCGGAATCGACGCGCAGTTGACCTTGACGAGCGGCCCGTCGGCGCGCGCGCTTTGCTGGTGAATGGCATGTGCAACCAGCTCCTTGCCGACACCCGACTCTCCCTGCAGCAACACGCTCGCAGGTGTTTCGGCAACGGCTTCGACCCGATTGAGCATTTTCTGCAACGCATTGCTCGTGCCGATGATGCGACCGAAGTTCATGGCGACGTTGACTTCCTCTCTGAGGTAGTCGCGCTCACGTTCGAGTTCCTGGCGCAGGCTCGCGTTTTCCGCCAGCGCCGATCGCAATTTGCGTTCCGCGCGCAGGCGCTCGGTTACGTCTTTCGACGCAACCAGCATGCGATCAACCTTGCCATTGGCGTCCCGATGCCCGATTGCCGAGACAACAAGATCCAGCACCTTGCCATCCTTCGTGACCACCTGGCGCTCCTCGTTATTGAAGTCGCCCCGGTCCAGCAGTTCCTGCAGGTGGCCCTCTGCGAAACGCTTGCGCTCCGCCTCGGTGAAGAAATCCATGATCGGCCGACCTACAACCTCCTCCCGCCGGTAACCCATCTTCTGCAACCAGTGATCTGTGGCCGTTACGACGTTGCCGTCGCCGTCAACGGTGTGCAGCATTGCCGGCGTCGAGCGGTACAGTTCGCGGTACTTGAAGTTCGCCCTGGCCTGGTCAGCAAGTTCGGTGTATAGCGCGACCGTTCTCACGTAGGCCCCATCGGGGTCGTACTCGATCAGTGAATTGGTCATGCATTCGATGACATCGCCGGACGACGTCACGAAGCCGATTGGTTTGTTTTCCAGTTTGCCCGTGCGCCGCAGCACCGGCAGGAATTCTTCCTCGATGCGCTGCGCCGACTCCGGGGTTACGAATTCCGTCGGACGTCGCCCGACCATGTCTGCACGCTCATAGCCGAGCCGCTGGAGCAGCGCATCGTTGACGTCGAGAAACGCGCCGTCTTCGCCGATCGACGACGCCATGGTCGGCAGCTTGCGAAACAGCCACTGGTAGTCCTGCAGGGAAGTCATGCCGGCGACTATATACGATATTTCGTAAGAAGGCTTACGGTTTTTCGTGAATTACGAAATTCCGTAATCATGTATTTTGCGTTATGTCTTTGTTTTTAAAGCACTTACAAAGTTGGCACGGCTTGTGCAATACCTGGATTGAACACTATTGAAAACTGTCGTTTTGGGCGACGTTCGACGAACAAAGGAATGATCATGAGAACTGGAAGATTTGAAAACGGCTTGGCGATCCTCGGAGCGCTGATCATCGTGTTTGCGGTCAGTTCGGCTGCAAACCAGGCGCTGGCTGACGAAGCAAGCGTCATCGATGGCACCTTGAAAATCGAGTCATCGACCGCAAATTAAGATTTCCGCGTACAGGGCATCAGGAGTCTCTCCCCCGATATAACTGATCGCTCGTAGCGGATTCCACCAGCAGGACTGCTGGTGGGAACGGGCCAGGAAGGTCCGGCGGCATCCCCCCTGCCGTAAAACCCTGGGCGCCGGAGACCTCCGTGTCGGAGGCCTGCTGGTTCGGCAACCGAATTCAGCGCTCCGGCGCCTTTCTTTATCTGTCGACACGATCGCGATGCCGGTTGGCACGCCGGGCGCGACCGTTTGCGAGGCCGTTGCTGATGGTCTCGCGCAGCTTCTTGAGCCAGCGCCGAGCCCAGGCAAATTCAATGGCGAGAATGGCAAGACCCATCGGTATGACGATCAGTGCCGGTCCCGGGGCGACAATCATGACGATTCCGAGCAGCACCACGGTGCTGCCAACAACAGCGATCGCTATACGCTCCATATCGTAGTCTTTGTTGCATGTTTTTGCGCGCATCCACTTTCCTGGGCCTGGCCGTGGCGGCTGCAGTCATTGCGGCGGCGGAGCCTGGCGCCCGACTCGGCATCGAAGCCGAGCCCGCAGTTGCGAAAATCCGGCCCTTTGCAGAGGGCCGCAGGCTCGTGCACCTTCCTGCGCTCGAGTACCAGCTCAACCTCGATACGCACTGCGGTGAAAGCGCTTTCGTGCAGTCGGTCTCGATCAGCGTCAACGATACGCAAATAACCCTGAACAGCGATCACGTAGCCAACGTCGCAGGCGAACCCGTCGGTTTCACAATCCCGGCCCGGCAGGTCGCCCCGGTTGCCATCGACGGTTTCTGCGTCGAGGAGGATTCGGATTCACAACAGGCGGGCCTGCTGATTCGCGACACCGTGACCGTGCACCTGTCGCTGCGTTGCAAGAACGAAACCCGGGAATGGATCACCTACGCGTCACGCGGACTCGATGTGACGCTGCTGTGCGATGTTGCGGAGCCCGATCAGTCGGTAACGTCAACCGACAGGTGAAGGTCCAGGAACTCGAGCGTCTTTTCCCAGGCATCTTCAGCGGCTTCCGCGTTATAGGCGTTGCCGGTGGGATTTGCGAACGCATGGTCGGCACCCTCGTAAACGTGGATCGTGTAGTTCTTGCGCAGCCTTTCCAGCGCCTCCTCGAAACCTCTCACTGAATCGACCGGGATACCCTTGTCCTCGGCGCCGAACAGGCCAAGAATGGGCGCTGATATCGGCCGCAGGCGATCCTCATCATCAGTGACCTGGCCGTAATAGATTACCGCCGCGTCCAGTTCCTCCGGAAATAGCATGGCGGCATTCAACGACCATCCGCCGCCGAAACACCAGCCGAGTGATCCGATGCGCGGAGCACCCGCGGAATCGTGAACGAATTTATAGGCCTGCTGCAGGTTGTCATTGGCTGCCTCGGCATTTTCGACCACGGCGAGCATCTGCTGCCGCGCCATTTCGCGCGACTCCGCCACCGAGCCATTGAACAGGTCAACCGCCAGTACGATGTAGCCCTCGCCCGCCAGGCGGTCGGCCATGGCGCGAACATTGTCATTCAGTCCCCACCACTCGTGGATGACGATAATCGCCGGTAACGGCTCGACCATATCTTCGGGGAACACGAAATGACCGTAGACGAGTTCGTCCTCGACGATAGCGTATGCCAGGCGTTCCGATGTGACAGGCCGCGATGGTGGCACCGCGGTTGCCGGACTGGGCTCCGCCGTGTCGTCGGCATGTTCCTCGGCCATCGCTGCGACGTTCTTGCGGCCGGCCTCGACCTGTGCCGAATCCGGCTCCGGCGCACCGGAGTCACAAGCAGCGAGGGCCAGCGCAAGACCCGCAGCAGCAACGGGGAAAAGTCGTCGCATGAGTTCGTCGATATTCATAACGCTCGCTAGTTTAATGCAAAAATTGCAGGCTGTTCGAAGGATTGCGTTATTTGCCCCATTCGTCTTCCTCGTCCCATTCACGCAGTTTGCTCTTGTCGACTTCGCGCCACTGCTGGTCGCTGCGGCGCATGAGATCGCGAACCTTCGCAATCGTGTAAACGATGACGAACGCAATGATAATGAGTATGGGCACAAGTCCTTCGGGCATGATATTCATCGATGACGACGTCGGACAACAATAGTAACACCGCCGCAGCACGTTCCCCGCTGCGGCGCGCGTCGGCATTTTTTCGCGAATCACTGCGCGACAGCGACACCGACTATACGAAAGGCACGATAGGCCGGGCACTCGGCCTGCTCGCCATCCCGATGATGCTCGAAATGTCGATGGAGTCGATCTTCGCGGTAGTCGACATCGCGTTTGTATCCCGCCTCGGTACCGACGCCATTGCCACGGTCGGTATCACCGAGGCGTTGATCTCCGTGCTCTACGCCATTGCCGTCGGCCTGGGCATGGGCGTCACAGCGATGGTGTCGCGCCGCATCGGGGCGGGCGAAAGAGAGGCGGCAGCGCGCGTCACCGGGCAGGCGATCTGGGTCGGCGCAGCCCTGTCACTGCTGATAGGCATTCCCGGCGCATTTTATGCCGCCGATATGCTGCGCCTGATGGGCGCGAGCCCTGGTGTCGTCGAAACGGGCAGCGGCTTCGCGGCCGTGTTGCTGGGCGGTTCGGCCAGCATCATTTACCTGTTCCTGTTGAACGCGGCGTTTCGCGGCGCAGGTGACGCCTCGATCGCATTGCGGTCGCTCGTACTTGCCAACGGGCTCAACATCGTCCTCGATCCGTGTCTTATTTTCGGGCTGGGACCGTTTCCGGAGCTCGGCGTCACGGGCGCCGCCTGGGCGACCACGATCGGCCGCAGCATTGGTGTTCTTTACCAGCTGTGGCACCTGTTCGATGGCCGCGGACGGCTCCAGTTCCGCTTCCGCAATCTGCGACTGCACGTACGCATGATGGCGCGCATGCTCGTCATATCAGCGGGCGGCATCAGCCAGTTCCTGATCGCGACATCGAGCTGGATCATCATCATGCGCATCGTCGCGATTTACGGCAGCTCGGCGGTCGCGGCCTATACGATCGGCCTGCGTATCCTCGAATTCGTGTGGTTGCCGTCCTGGGGGCTTGGCAATGCGGCGGCAACGCTGGTGGGCCAGAACCTCGGTGCGGGACAGCCGGAGCGCGCCGAGAAGTCCGCGTGGCGCGCCGCGAAATACAATCTGGTATTCCAGACGTCGGTCGGCGTTTTCCTGTTCTTGTCTGCACCCTGGATCGCCGGCCTGTTCACGAACGAGCCCGATGTGCTGGAAATCGGCACCCATTGCCTGCGCATCCTTGCCATCGGTTCGCCGGCCTATGCGGTCGGCATGATCGTCGTGCAGGCCATCAATGGCGCCGGCGACACGGCGACACCGACCGCCATCGACTTTGTCGGCTTCTGGTTGCTGCAGGTGCCTCTCGCGTACTGGCTTGCGACAGAAATCGGTCTCGGTCCGAACGGACCATTCTGGGCGATCGTCATCGCCGAAACCTTCATTACCATTCTCGGCGCTATCGTATTTCGCCGCGGCCGCTGGAAACATACGATCGCCTGAGACGCGCCTGTCCAGTAGTATCCGGGCAGGATGTCTGCTGCACCACTTATCGAGATTCGTAACGCGACGATCTGGCGCGGGTCGACACGTGTATTCCAGAACCTCGACCTGACCATTGACCAGCATGAGCGTGTCGCCATCCTGGGGCCGAATGGCTGCGGCAAGACGACACTGTTGAAAACGATCAATCGCGAACTGTATCCCGTCGTTGCCAGAAACTCGTATGTCCGCATCCTTGGCCGCGACCACTGGAATGTCTGGGAACTGCGGCGACATATCGGCATCGTGTCGCATGACCTGCACCAGCGCTATACGCCGACCACGACGGCAATCGAAGTTGTCGTGTCCGGCTTTCACTCGAGCATCGGCGTACACGGCACGCTGGCGAAAAGCGTTACCGACGAGCAAGTCGGGAAAGCTCGCGCGACGCTCGACATCCTCGGCATCGGCAACCTCGAAAACACGCCGCTCAAGTCCATGTCGACCGGCCAGCAACGTCGCTGCCTGCTCGGCAGGGCACTCGTGCACGAGCCACAGACGCTGATTCTCGACGAGCCGACCGAGGGCCTGGATTTTGCCGCCAGCTTCGACTACCTGGGCCGCATCAGGGAGTTATCAATGAGTGGCCACAATATCGTTCTCGTCACGCATCACCTGAACGAAATCCCGCCCGAAGTGGAGCGCGTCATCGTGCTCAAGGAAGGGGCCATCGTTGCCGACGGCCCGAAGGCCGAGGTCATCGACAGCGATTTTTTGAGCTCGGTTTACGAAACGCCCATCAGGATTGTGGCGATGGACGGCTATTACCTGGCCTATCCGGGGGCTGATTTTACAAAACGTGACCTGTTACGATAATTCTTTCGTCAAAAGTCCTATTCTGCAGGCATGTTCGTGCTTATTCGCATCCTCGCAACCAGTCTGCCCCTGATCATGCTGCCAGCCCTGGCCGCTGACGAATCCGTGGCGACCGGTATCACGGACGTGGGTCCCGCTGCCTTCCTGTTCACGATTGCCGGCGCACTGATCCTGACACTGGTCTTCCGTTCGGCAGCCAGCCACGTGATGAGAATCGTGACCGGACGCATTGGCGCTTTTCGCATCCGGCGCGCACTCGAGGCACGCAGCCCGGACGTACTGCATGACTTCATCCTGCCCGGCGCATACGGTGGCCTGGTCAAGATTGATCACGCGATCCTTACAGCCGGCGGCATCCTGTGCATACAGACCAAGCACTACAACGGCATCGTCTTTGGCGCCGAGGACGATGCTCAGTGGACCAACGTCGATGGCACACTGCGGCGGCGCTTCCTCAATCCATTGATCCAGAACGAAGGCCGTACGCGCGCACTGCAAAACGTCGTTCCGGATGTGCCCGTCGACAATCTCGTCGTTTTCACGGGCAAGGTCGAATTTCCGACGCCGCCGCCGAAAAACGTTATTCGCATCAGTGGCCTCGAGAGTTTCATCGCCAAGCACGTGTTCGGTCCGAGCAAGGTCAAGGACTGGGATGCGGCATGGCTGACCGTCAAGTCGGCCGCACTGACTGACGAGGCAACACGCAAGGACCTGCAGGCGCAGATCGCCTGACCCGAACCCGCGTCCATTCCTTTATACTCTGCGGGATCTAGCCCCGGAGCAGGAAGCTGATGTCGGACGCCCTGGTTTCATCCCCGATTGGTGTACTCGCCGTACTCGCGTTCGTGGCGGCATTCTTTTTTGCCATCGAACAAAAAACGCAGGCGAAACTGTTCCAGTACCTGCCGCCACTGCTGTTCATCTACGCCACACCGGTCTTTCTCAATAACTTCGACGTCATACCCAGCTCTTCCCCGGTATACAGCGGACTGAGCGCCTACCTGCTGCCGGCCTTTATCGTCCTGATGCTGATCAAGGTCAACGTGCCGGCCGTCGTGCGCGTGATGGGCAAGGGCGTGCTCGTCATGCTGATGGGAACGGTCGGCGTCATGGTCGGTGCCGTGGTCGCCTACATGATCGTGCACAGCCAGCTGTCGGATGATGCATGGGCCGGCTACGGCGCACTCGCCGGCAGCTGGATTGGCGGTACCGCCAACATGGCGGCAACGGCGGAAATGCTCGGCACTTCGGCCGAGCAGTTCGGACTCGCCGTCATTGCCGACAATGTTGTCTACATCGTCTGGCTGCCGCTGCTGCTGACCTCGCGTGACTTCGCCGAAAGATTCAACCGCTGGGCGCGTGTGCCGGAAGAGCGGCTCGCCGCGATGGACGCCGCGGCCGAGATGCACGTCGAACAAGACCAGGCGCCGACGATGCCGCAATACCTGTTCCTCATCGCGGTAGTCATTGGTATCACCTGGATCGGCACCTCGCTTGCCCCTGTCATTGCGGAATGGATTGCGGCCACCACACCGGTGCTCGCCGATGTCTTCGGTGTCTCGACGGTACGCATCCTGTTGGTCACGACACTGGCGCTGCTGTTATCGACGACCCAGGCTTCGAAGTTGCCGAACTCGACCGCGATGGGCACGGCAATGATTTACGTGTTTGTCGCCGGTATGGGGGCGAGGGCATCGGTCGAGGGACTCGACCAGGCGGGCTGGTTTGTCGCCGGCGCGTTCATCTGGATCGCAATTCATGGCCTGTTTTGCCTGGCTGGCGCCTGGTTATTCCGCGTCGACGTGCACAGTGTGGCAATTGCGTCGGCCGCTAATATTGGTGCCGCCGCATCGGCGCCCATCGTCGCAGCTCACCATCGCCCGAGCCTCGTCCCGGCGTCAATATTGATGGCATTGCTTGGCTACGCGATGGGCAACTATCTCGCGCCGCTTACCGGGCACCTGGCAAGGATGGCTGTCGGACAATAATGTACAACGTCTCCGCAGACGAGCTCAGGCGCTGGGCGAAGAAGGTCATGATCACGATCGCGGCGGTCGTCGTCGTCGGCTCGGCCACGCTTGCCTGGCTTTGGCATCACCGTGCCTCGCTCGATGAGATCGACTGGCCGTCATACCCGGCGATAGAACCCAGTATCGACGCCGTCACGATGACCTGGCTTGGCGCGACGACGCTGTTGTTCGACGATGGCGAGACGCAGCTGCTCATCGACGGCTTTTTCTCGCGCCCGTCGCTGTTCGATGCTTTGCTGGGCCGGCCCGTCGAGAGTGACGCTGCCACGATCAACTACGTGCTCGACGAGTACCGCATGCGTCGGCTGGCCGCAATCATTCCCGCGCACTCGCATTACGACCACGCAATGGATGTCGGCGCCATTGCGAATCGCAGCAGTGCATCGATCCTCGGCTCCCGGTCCACGGCAAATATCGCCAGGGGTGCCGGCGTGCCTGAAGACCAGATCCTGGTCGCGGAAGCAGGCGCACAATACACGTTCGGCCTGTTCACAGTGACGCTGTTCAAGGTGCCGCATGCCCCCATCGGTTGGGGCGGGTCGGTACCGGTCGACGGCACCATCGACGAGCCACTCGAACAGCCGGCACCGGTCTGGGCCTACCGGGTCGGCGAAGTTTACTCGATCCTTGTCGAGCACCCGCACGGCACGACACTGGTACACGGCAGCGGCGGGTATGCCGAGGGCGCCCTGACAGGAGTACAGGCAGATGTTGTCATGCTGGGTGTCGGACTCGTCGAGGGACTGGGCCGCGACTATACCGAAAAGTACTGGCAGGCCACGGTCACCACGACCGGCGCCGCGCATGTATTCCCGTTTCATTTTGACGATTACACACAACCGTTTGGCGAGGTCGTCCTGTACCCGCGCGCCCTCGACAATTTCGTGACGATGTCGAAGTGGCTGGAAGAAATACGCGACACCTGGGATTCCGACACGCGGCTGCACCTGCCGGAGTTCGGCAAGACGCTGATTCTTTACCCGCAGGTCTCGCCCGAAGCCTGATCCCTACCCGGCCGCCAGTTCCGCAAGCGACCACTGGCCGGCGATCAATGCTTCTTTTTGTTCGCGCTCGAGCCGCTTCACGCGGTGTTCGAACTGCTGGGCCGTGCCCCGGTCACCGAGTGCAGTACAGAATTCGAGCGTCAGCGGCCCTTTGCCGCGCAGGTACTTGGCGCCGCGCGCGCCCGATTCATGTTCCCGGATTCGTCGTTCGACATCGATGGCGATGCCCGTGTACAGGGTGCCGTCGTTGCAGCGGACGATATACAGGCTGTATTCGCCTGTGCTCATCGCCGTCAGGCGTTACCGCCTGTCATTGTGTCGCCAAGCACGCGAAACGCCCCGGCCTCAATGCTGGCACCGTTCTCCGGCGTATCGGCCCAGGTGAGCACGATTTCGGAGATGTTGCCGAGTTCGGCCGCCGGCTCATGCAAATGCAACGTCAGCGTGTTGCCCACGAGCGTGGCTTCGCGAATAAGGTTGTGACCGCCGAATTGCTGCTCGTTGATCTCGATGTAGGTCGAAGAATCGAAGTCTTCCTCTACGGTTCGCATGAGCAGCAGGTAATCGTCGATATCGCCTTCGGCCGTCGTGCGGGCAAAAAACAGCATCGTCGCATTGTCGCGCACGTCAAAGGCAACGGTGTCGTAATTGCGGCTGTCAGACATCGGAACTCCCGATTTGAACCCTGCCCCCAGTCTACGCGAATCGCCAACACGGCGTCACCGTGCTTGCCGAGGCCGATACCTTGGAGTAACGTAAAATCCATGATCTCACTGACAATAAACGGCAAATCTCACTCCGTTGACGTGGATCCGGCGACGCCGCTGCTGTGGGTCATTCGCGACGCTGTTGGCCTGACAGGCACAAAATTCGGCTGTGGTATCGCCCAATGCGGCGCCTGCACCGTGCACCTCGATGGCGCACCCGTTCGGTCCTGCGTAATACCGCTCCAGGCTGCCGCCGGTAAGGAAATCACGACTATCGAAGGCATCGCCGGCGATGACGGCGCCCTGCACCCTGTGCAACAGGCGTGGATCGACGAACAAGTTCCACAATGCGGCTATTGCCAGTCCGGCCAGATCATGGCCGCGCTTGCCTTGCTGCAAGCCAACCCGTCGCCAAGTGACGCGGACATCGATCGCGCGATGGCCGGCATCGTTTGCCGCTGCGGCACGTACCCGCGCATTCGCAAGGGCATCAAGCGCGCGGCAATGGCCATCAACGCGCTCGACCGGGAGGTGGCAGATGGGTAAGGGGTCGCGACGCGCATTTATTACCACCGGCGTAGCTGCTGGCGGCGTTGTTGTATTTGGAGTGGCCATACGCCGTGGCGATCGTTCTGACGCCGTTCGGGAGCTGGTGGCGTCAGAAGGGGAGTCGCTGCTTGATATCTGGTTGAAGATCGCACCCGACAACACGGTCACGGTCATCGTCCCGCACGCCGACATGGGCCAGGGGACGCATACGACGCTGGCAATGATGCTGGCCGACGAACTGGATGCCGACTGGTCGAAAGTCGAGATTCTCGAGGCTCCGGGACACAAGGAATTCGCCAACTACGCCCTGGCTCGCGGTTACACGGCCGGCGACATCGATTTTCCGTCCTGGCTCATCGATTCCGTTGACGGATTCTTTTTCCGTGCGACGCAGGCGATCGCATTGCAGTTCACAGGTGGAAGCACGGCGGTACGCACGACCGGCCAGATTGCCATGCGCGTCACCGGCGCCGCTGCACGAGTGGCGTTGCTGGAAGCTGCGGCCGACGAGTGGCAGGTCCCCGCCGCCGAACTCTCCGCACACAACAGCATGGTCCTGCACGAGGCAAGCGGCCGCTCCGCAACCTATGCAGAACTCGCGCCGGCAGCTGCGAAAGTTTCACTGCCGAGCAAACCCGCGCTGAAGACGAGCGACCAGTTCAAGATCATGGGCACGTCGCCGCCGCGACGCGATATTCCGCCCAAGGTCGATGGTTCGGCGATGTACAGTATCGACGCCAGCTTGCCGGGGATGAAATACGCGACCGTCAAAGCGGCACCCGTGTTCGGCGGGTCCGTCGCAGGGTTTGACGCGGCCTCGGTGCAGGATATGCCCGGTGTTCGCAAGGTCGTCAGCCTTGACAATGCCGTGGCAGTGATCGCTGACAGCTACTGGCAGGCAAAACAGGCTCTCGATCAGCTCGATATCGACTTCAGCGATGGCGGTAACAGCCATTGGGAACAGGGTGGGATATTCAAACAGTTCGCCGACGACCTGGATGCATCGGCGCAAGCCGGTGATGAGACGATTGACATCGAGTCCGGTGACGCCCCAGGCGCGCTGCTCGACGCGGCCCGGGTCATCGAGGCCGAGTACCGTGTGCCATATCTCGCGCACTCGCCGATGGAACCCATGAATTGCACCGCCTGGATTCACGATGGCCAGTGCGAACTGTGGACGGGATCGCAGAACCCGCTCGGGTTTGCCCGCGAAGTCAGTGAGGCGCTCGACATGGACCAGGACGATGTGATCGTGCATAACCAGTTCCTGGGCGGCGGTTTTGGCCGGCGAGCATTTGCCGATTACACCGTGCAGGCTGCTCGTCTCGCGCAGTCTGTTCCGTACCCGGTCAAGCTGATCTGGTCGCGCGAAGAAGATACGCGTCACGATTATTACCGGCAGGCGAGCATCAGCCGCTTCCGCGGCGGTCTCGACGCGAACGGCAACCCGGTTGCATGGCACAACCACTACGTCAACAAACACGATCCGGAAGAAGCGCCACACATCCCGTACGCGATCGGCAACCAGCGCATCGTCTACACGGACAGCGGCACGCACGTTCCCTGGGGCTTCTGGCGCAGCGTCGATCATTCGCTGCACGCCTTTTTCACCGAATCGTTCATCGACGAGCTGGCCGTCGCCGCGGGGCGCGACCCGTACGAATACCGGCGCGATCTGCTGCAGCACGAGCCGCGATTCCTCGCGGTACTCGACCTGGCCGCGGAGAAAGCGGGCTGGGGTGAAGCGCTTGCCGAAAACCAGGGTCGCGGCATTTCGATTCATCGCTCTTTCGGCACGATCGTCGCCGAGGTGGTCGACGTTGAAATCAATGACGGCGAATTGAGCGTGCCGCGAGTCGTTTGCGCGGTCGATGCCGGTTTCACGATGCATCCCGACGGCATGGCGGCGCAGATGGAGAGTGGCGTCGTTTATGGCATGACAGCGGCCCTGTACGGGGAGATTTCGATTCGCCACGGCGCAGTTGCACAATCGAATTTTCACGATTACCCGATGCTGCGCATGGACAAGGCGCCCGCGATCGAGACCCATATCATCGACAGCGGCGAGCCAGTGGGCGGCGCCGGCGAGCCGGGAACGCCGCCAATCGCGGCGGCGCTGGCCAATGCAATCTTCGACGCGACCGGCGTGCGAATTCGCGAATTGCCCATGCGCCACCACGATCTGCGGAAGCCCGTCTTCCGCGACACGGATGTTGCCTGACGGCATGGAGTGGAGTGTCACGTGAGTAAAGAACGGCTGAGCGAACTTCTGACCGAGCTGGGCGCCGAACTTCAGGGCGCCGGAGACGTGGATGACGAGACTCGCGAGTTGCTGGGAGCGCTGCATGCCGATATCGACCGGCTGACCGGCGAGTCGCACGCGACTGCTGTCGACCAGGCCCAGCTCCTCGAATCGCGTTTCGCCGCAGACCACCCGGTTGCCGCGCGCATCGCGAGGGAGATCGCCGACCTGCTCGCGAATATGGGCATTTGAGTCTTTCAGCCCGCTCGCTCGAGATCATTGCGGCGGTTGCCGCGGCGCTGCTCGCACTGTTCCTGTTCACTGCGCCGCTGGCCCAGGATGCGGCATACCACAGTTTTGCTGACCGGCGAACTATCCTGGGAGTAAGCAACTTTGGCAATGTCATGTCGAACCTGCCGTTCCTCGTCGTCGGTCTGTCGGGCACCTGGTTTGTGCTGCGCTATAGCCGCGTGGTCTGCCTGCCCGGGCTCGAGATTGCCTACCTGGTGTTTTTCTCGGGCATTTTTCTGACCGCGTTCGGTTCCGCGTATTACCACCTGGCACCTGGCAACGAGTCGCTCGTCTGGGATCGCCTGACGATGACAATCGGTTTTGCCGGTTTGTTCGCCATCGTTGTCGGCGAATTCGTGTCGCCGCGTATTGGCAGGGCGATCGTGATTCCATTGCTGATCGTTGGCGTCCTGTCCGTGGAGTACTGGGGCTGGACAGAAGCCGCCGGCGCGGGTGACCTGCGACTCTATGCCGTGTTCCAGTTCCTGCCAATCATGCTGATACCGGTCATCCTGTTGCTCTACAAGCCCGCCATCGGCCCCGCGAAATACTTCTGGGTGATGTTGCTGTTCTACGTGCTGGCCAAAGCTGCCGAATTCCTCGATGGCGAAATCCTCGCCGCCGGCGGGTTAATCAGCGGTCATTCACTGAAGCACATATTGGCTGCGATGACCCCGGCGACGTTCCTTTACGCGCTGGCGCGACGCCGGCGCCTGCCGATGGCGGCGAACGATGGCTAACTACACGGGCAGCTGTCATTGCGGCGCAATTGCGTTTCACTATGCAACCGCACGGCAGCCCGCCGAGTGGTCAGTGCGTGCCTGCCAGTGCCGCTTCTGTCGCATGCACGACGCGCTAAGCACATCGGACCCGGAAGGAGACCTGGCTTTCCGCTGCGTGGACGCAGAAGCCCTGCAACGCTATCGCTTTGCGCTGCGCACCGCCGATTTCCTGCTGTGCCGCAACTGCGGCGTGTACAGCGGTGCTGTCATCGAGGTCGATGGCCGCCATTTCGGCATCATCAATACGCATGCACTCGACAGCCAACCGGATGACATGGCCGATGTCGGTGCGATCAGCTACGACAGCGAGGACGTTGCCGGCAGGGTGGCGCGGCGTGAGGAACGCTGGACACCGGTAAGCGCTGTTCCCTGGTCATCCTGAGCACCAGACTTTCTCCAGCAGTTCGTCGAGTCCGTCGTCGATGAACTTGGGCGGTGCGTTATCGATGTCGTCACGCGTCTCGACGCATGCGAGTTGCGGCCAGTAGGACAACAGCTCCGAATCCTCGACCGAGAATGGCGGCCCCGCTGCCACGGTGTCATCGTAATTGAGCGTGATGACGAGTTGCCTTGCATCGGCGCTCAGCAATGAACTCACGTGAGCGGCATATGCCGGCCGCAAATCGGCGCGCAGCGCAATCAATGCGCCGCGGTCGTAGTGGGCATCACATTGCAGAGACGTCAGCGCGAAGAAGTCACCACAATAGATTGTGATATCGATATCGTTTGCTTCGTAGCGCGACAACGTGCCGTCCGATTTCGAGTACGTCATTTGCTGTTCTTCAAAAAACGCCTCGACCGCAATCTCTGACAGCTCGACGCCGATAACTCGGTTGCCCTGCGCCGCAATCCAGACAAGGTCCACCGATTTGCCACACAGCGGCACGAGCACGGTGTGCCCGCTGCCCTGCCAGTGCTTCTTCAGGCTCGCGTTGCCCTCTTCTTCGTGCCAGCCGGTGCGTCCTTCCTGCCAGCGCTCGAGCCATTGCTGCGTCACTCGCTCTCTCCTCCCGGGTAACAGCCGAAGTTTACCCGCCCAACCGGCAGAGTTACTATGCGCGCGCACTCTTTAGCGACAGGGACCCAGGGCATGAGCAAGGCAATACGCATCGACGGCAAGGCCAAAGCGGCTGAAATGTCGGACAAGATCAAGGCACAGACTGCAGAAATGCTCGAGAGCCACGGGCTGCAACCCGGGCTCGCAGTCGTCATCATCGGGGAAGACCCGGCAAGCCAGGTCTATGTGCGCAACAAGAAAAAGCGTGCCGAGGAATGTGGCTTTTACTCGGTGCAGCACTCGCTCGAGGCAGACACATCGCAAGACGATGTCCTCGCGCTTATCGACGAGCTTAACAACGACAAGCATGTCCACGGCATCCTGGTCCAGTTACCACTGCCGGACCACCTCGACGAACAGACAATCACGCAGGCTATTTCGCCCTCCAAGGATGTCGACGGTTTCCACTTCGTCAACATCGGCAAGCTGACGTCCGGCAATACGAATGATGCGTTCGTTCCCTGCACGCCGGCGGGCTGCATGCTGATGATCGAAGACCACCTCGGCAAAGACCTGTCCGGGCTCAATGCCGTCGTTGTCGGGCGCTCCAATATCGTCGGTAAACCGATGGCGGCGCTGCTCCTGCAGGCCAACGCCACTGTAACGATCTGCCACAGCCGCACGAAGGATCTGCCCGGCGTCGTAAGGCAGGCAGACATCGTCGTCGCCGCGGTCGGCAGGCCCAATATGGTAACGGGCGACTGGATCAAGCCCGAGGCTGTCGTTATCGATGTCGGTATCAATCGCATCGAGGTGGAAGTCGATGGCGAGATGAAGTCGAAACTGACTGGCGATGTCGAGTTTGAGTCCGCCTGCGAGGTCGCCAAAGCCGTTACCCCTGTGCCCGGTGGCGTCGGCCCAATGACGATTGTAATGTTAATGGCGAACACGTTGAGGGCAGCGCGCCTGTCCGCCGGTCTAAGTGACTAGCGCAGACTTTCGTACCATCTGGCTGCACCCGGACGACCCCGAGGTTGTCCAGATCATCGACCAACGGCGCCTTCCGCACGACTATGTCGTGCACGATCTGCGCACCTGGAGCGATGGCGCCGTGGCGATCAGCGACATGTACGTTCGCGGGGCGCCCCTGATCGGCGCAACAGCCGCATGGAGCCTGTACCTGGCAGCCGTGCACGGCAAGTTTCCGCGCGAAGAAGTCGCAAGAGCGGCAGAAGCGTTACTCGAGTCCAGGCCAACGGCGGTCAATCTTCGCTGGGCGATCGAGCGTATTCTGAAAACCGTCAGCGAGGCGGTCGATGCGGATCTTGCCGCTGTCATACGTGCAGACGCCGAAGCCATTTGCGACGAGGATGTCGAGATCTGCCTCGGCATTGGGCACCACGGCGTCAAACTGCTCGAGGACATCGCCGCGCACAAGCAAGGCGGCCAGGTAAACGTGCTGACGCACTGCAATGCCGGTTCACTGGCGACGATCAACTGGGGCACGGCAACGGCACCAATCTATATCGCACATCAGCGGGGGCTCGACGTGCATGTCTGGGTTGACGAGACACGGCCACGTAACCAGGGTTCACAACTGACGGCTTGGGAACTGGCCCAGAGCGGTGTTCCGCACACGCTGATCGTCGACAACGCCGGGGGACACCTGATGCAGCACGGCCAGGTCGACATCGTAATTACGGGCACGGACAGGACGACGCGCACCGGCGACGTCGCCAACAAGATCGGCACTTACCTCAAGGCGTTGGCCGCGCACGACAACGGCGTCCCGTTCTACGTTGCGTTGCCCTCGACGACCATTGACTGGGAAACGACGGACGGCGTCAAAGGAATTCCGATCGAGGAACGCGACCCGGCTGAAGTTACCGATGTCTATGGCGTTGCCGACGACGAGCGCTGTGTGGTTCGCACAACGGCGCCGGAGACTCGTGCTGCAAATCCCGCTTTTGACGTGACGCCAGCGCGTCTCGTAACCGGGCTCATAACAGAGCGCGGTATTTGTGACGCAAGTGAAGGAGGCCTTGCCGCATTATTCCCGGAGCGTGCCCGCCCGTGACGATCGACGAAGGCTATATCAAGTATGTCAGCGACTGGACACCGGGGCCGGCACCCGACACGGCTGCGACGAGCCTTCTCGACACCTGGCGCAGGCCGTTGTATGAAGCCGGCCTTATCGGGCATTACGACGATCTCGACGTCGGCTACGGCAACATCAGCGTCCGCCACGGCAAGCAGTTCATCATCAGCGCAACCCAGACCGGCCACCTCGCGGTCACCGATGCGAGCCACTATGCGCTCGTGACCGGCTACGACATGGAACAGAACCGCGTCAGCTCGACGGGACCGGCCAGGGCCTCCTCCGAGACGCTGACGCATGCGGCGATTTACGAGCTTGACGACGGGATCAACGCTGTTGTCCACGTGCACAGCGCAGAGCTGTGGCGTCGCCTGAAGGACAAGGTCCCGACAACCGCCGCCGACATCAGCTACGGAACACCGCAGATGGCGCGCGAGTTTGCACGTCTGTATGCCGAGACCGACTTCGGTGTGCGAGGTATCGCCGTCATGGCGGGGCACGACGAGGGCATCGTTACGACCGGCGCAACGCTCGAGGAAGCAGCAACGAGAGCGTTACAGTTGTTGTAGGAGCCCTCCCCGGCAGGCGACCGCCCTTGTGAGAACGGCTTCAGCCGCGACAGACCATCGTCAATTGCTTTCCAAATGATTCTCATTCAAAAAATCCTCCCGCGGGAGGATCCGGATGTCTGCTTTCACCAACAGCGGTCGCTCGGAGGCTAAATCCTGGCCGGCTGGATACGGCCAGAAGCGGCCCTTAATCAAAGTCAGTCTGAATTGAATGGTCTGCTCTTCAAATAACGACTTGGCGGCTCGCCGAGCGTACGGCGAAACATCGCAATGAATGCGCTTGCACTTCCGTAACCCAAATCCAAAGCAACTTGCGTGGTCGATTGCCCTTGAGAAATCCGGTCTACCGCTTCCATCAAACGCAGCTGTTTCCGCCATTCGACGAACGTCATTCCTGTCTCTTTGCGAAACAATCGGGCCAATGTTCGGCCGCTCGCCCCACAAAGCGCCCCAAGTTCGCTAATTCCGCGATTTTCCGCAGGTTCCGCAATCAGCAGGTCCATTACACGGCGCAGACGATTATCTACTGCCAAGGGTAAATGCAGTGGTGCTAACTTAAGATCACGAAATTCGTCGAGCATAACCTGCACTAGACGCGCCTCTTTGCCGCTTGGCGGATATTCATTTCCATATCGCACGGCACGGATAAGCAATTCTGAAAGCAAGGGGCTTACGGC
>JARRLQ010000042.1:31401-32911 GCA_037386905.1 Woeseiaceae bacterium | reverse complement strand
GCTCGCCAGAGCCCTTACATCGGCGGCGAAAACTCGCTTCTTGCCTACCCATACCTGACCTCATTTACGCACTCGTCATTCACACGCGACTGGTTTCTGATACGCGACGGTGGCTACGGCATCCGCTGGGTCGGCGACAACGAGTGGGAGTTCGGTGTAATTGGTCGTGTTAGCACGCTCGGCCTCGGCAACAGCGACGCCGAAGAGCTTGTCGGCATCGAGGATCGAAAGTGGGCTCTCGAACTGGGCCCGACAGCGGGCTACCGCAAATGGCCAGTACACATCAACTGGACGCACTGGGCGGACATTTCGAACCGTCATGGTGGCTATCAGAGCGTATTCGCGTTTTCCTACCCGATCCAGTTCGATCGGGGATTCCTGATTCCGCGGATCGATGCCATCTATGATAGCGGCGAGCGCAACGACTATTATTACTCTGTGCGCTCGTTCGAGGCGCTTCCGGACAGGCCTGAATACAAGGCGGGATCATCATGGAGCACTGCTGCGGAATTCCGGATTGGCTACGAGCTGAATCGCAGATGGCTGCTGTCTGCCACGGTTGGAGTCGAATGGCTGGCTTCGGAAGTGACCGACAGCCCGATCGTCGGGCGCGACCGAATTCTGTTTGGCAATGTCGGACTGGCTTACAACGCCGATATTTTTAACCCCACAGCGTTCGACAATTACAACAGGCAGTTGCCGACAATTGATCTCCGCGTCGGCGCATTCTTCGCAAACATAAACAGCACATTGACGCGAGACACGTCTGACGGTGTTCCCGGATTTGAAATCGACCTCGAGGATATCCTTGGCGCACCAAATGACGAAACAGCGATCGAGGCCGATGCCGTCTTCCGTATCGGTGAGCACCATGCCATAGAGTTCGGCTTTTTCGAGCTTGTTCGCGACGGTCGTGTGACACTTCAGGATGATCTCGAATATGGAGACGAGTTCTTTCCCCAGGGGACGGTGATCGATAGCCGCGTCGACTATAGTTCCCTGCGGTTCGGCTATACGTTCTACCTGATGAGGGATAACCAGAAGGAGCTGGGAGTGATGGGGGGCGTGCACCTGACGCAACTGTCGGCGAACATCAACGCGGACGGTACGCCGCAGGTCGAGAAATCGAAATCGAGTGCGCCGCTGCCCGTAATCGGTCTGAATGGGGCGGTGTTCCTTGGCGACAAGACGACATTGCGCGCACGCATTCACATATTTCGTACGGACTTTGACAATTATGAAGGTTCGCTCAGCTATGCCGCCCTGGACCTGGAACGCAAGTTTGGCGATCTTTTCCGCGCCGGCATTGGCTACAACTTCTATGGCGTCAAGTTGGCATCGAACGACGACGCTCTGAATGGCCACCTGAACATTCGCCACCACGGCCCGGTCCTGTTCATGACAGTCGGCTTCTAGGGATTCAGGTCCATCAGCGGTGACGTTCCGCCGTATTCCCTCGCGAACCACAGGACGAAGACCAGCAGTACCAACCAGTTCAAAACTACAGCGG
>JARRLQ010000042.1:0-31380 GCA_037386905.1 Woeseiaceae bacterium | reverse complement strand
AACCAGCGCTATCAGGATGAAGGTGATAAGGACCGGGAGCGAATCTGGCAAGGCGCGCCGGAAGACCAGCGATGCGAGAGAGCTCCACAACCAGACGAGGATGAGCAAGTCGGCGTAGACCGTGCGGACGGCATAATAATGGTGTTTCATGTTCAGCCGGTCGCCTTCGATTTCGGGGGCCATGAAAGCGGATCCGAGAAACAGCAGTATCGGTCCGACTAACAGGTACAGGTAAGTAACGAAGTTCAGTGTCCCGGCGTCGCGTATGCCCCATAGCGTCCACCAAAACAGCACATGCAAGACAAACTGGAACAGGCTCGCCAGCGTAAATACCCAGTAGTATTCAATATCCATTGAGTCTTTGCGCTTGAAAAAGTCTGCAAGGCTGTTGAGCCACCTCACAATGCCCAGACCATTGATGACAGCGGCCAGTGCCGCTATGAAATTAAATGCGCCCAATCAGTCTTCTCCTGACTATTCCGTTGTGCGGACCTGTTCGAGAACATCGTTGCTCAGTGTGATGAAGATCCGGAAGCTTTCGTCTGCGGCGAGCTTCTCGTCAACCAGAAGCTCAAAAGCCTCATCCTGCAATGCGCGCAGTCTCGACTCGGCCTGCTGCAGTACGTCGTTGTCCCTGGAGTTTGCGGCCTGCCTGCGAATTGCGATGACCTCTGAGTAGAATCGATCAATGCGGTTCTTGCGCCGCCGGTTATAGATTCGGATACCGGCAAACGCAGCACTGATAGATGCAACCATCAACGTAACGACAACTTCGGCGACACCCGAGTAACGCTCGATGTAAGTTGGCTCCGAGCGCTGCAGGTAGTTCTGTGTGCCCTTGTGCAGCAGGAAGCGGGAACGACTTGCGTCGAAATCGTCAGACATGTCCTGCAGGAGTCCCGGATACGTCGATGCAAGGGCAGGGCGGATTCGCAGGATTTCATTGATCAGGTCATATACAACAGACGGCTCGAGGTCATTGCGGGTAACGAGTATCTTGTCGACCGCGATCGTGACCACGGGCTGCGGTGTAGCCGAGCCGTACGTTCCCTCGGGAATGACAAATGGCCGAAAGTGTGGATTGAGCAAGACTACGCCATCGACCGCTCCACCATTGCCAATGTCGGCCGGGATACCCAGCGACCACAGTGACAGGTCTTGCTTGTACTCTGCGAGGCGTTCGGGGGCGAGCGGTGCGAAAACGACAGCGACATCCACCATTTCACCCGGGTCATCGACATAGGTGTAGGGCGCATCTCCCAGGTCGAGATTCGCCGTAAGGCGTTCAAACACGCGCCGCGACGCCGAACCCTCCGATCCTGCGAAAACGTTTGCGCCTTGCAGGAGTTCGACAACATCCGACGGGGAATCTTCTGCCAGGTGCACGATGTGCAGCACTGTAGCGTATAGCGGCATGACCGTCGCAACGTCATCACGGAAAGGCTGATCATTGGAGATCAGTGCGATGTCCGCCTCGCTTTTGGCTACCGCGAGCAATGCTTCGCCGCCGGACATAGGCTCGGCTGACTGGCGAATCCGGACTGCGGCGTCATTCCCGAGCAGCTCCACCAGGCTGTCAGCTATGTCCTGGTTGATCGGCGAGTCAGGACGCACGAGAGTCAACTCACGCGGCCCGCTATCACACGAGGACAGGAAGGCCGCAATGAGGGCGGCTGGCAGAAGTCGAATCATCGTCAGGTTGGGCGTAAGCTAGCGGTACGTGCGCAAAATTATACGCATTTTTGCCTGGCTTCTGGCAGCCATAGTCCTGCTTTTGGCAGGGCTTCTGCTGTGGCTGCGAAACGCTGACCTCAGCGCCTACCAGCATCATGTCGAATCATTCGTTTCCAGTCGCATCGGTCACGAGTTGACGATCGGCGGACGCTTCGAGCTGCGCTTCGGCCGCTCGACGACGCTCATCGCCGAAGACGTCGAATTGCGCAACCCGAATTGGCCGGATAACACGGATCTCGTGTCTGTTGGCAACCTGACAATCACGGTGGATACCTGGTCCGCCCTCGGTCGCCCTTTCATCATCGAAGAGTTGTACGCCGACAATATCCGGGTGCACCTGGCACGGGATAGCGAGGGCCGTTTCAATATGGCGGCGGAGATTCCCGGCCAGGAGGATGCGGAGCCTGCGGAGTTCGACCCTAACCGCATTGCATTTCGCAGTGTCGGCCTGCGGAGTGTCGAAATCGCATACATCGATCCCGCCAGGCTGCGGCCAATTGACGCGAAGTTCGACCAGCTGACGATCAGTCCGGATGCCAATGACATCCTGGATCTCGACCTGAACGGGACGGTGAATGAATTGCCGTTGTGGGCTGATGGCAAACTCGGGCCCTGGCAAAACCTTGTCGACGGTCGCGACATTCTCGCGGACCTGGATATATCTCTCGGGCAAATCCGCCTGGCACTGGAAGGCACGATTGCTGACCTCGTTGCGCTCGAAGGCGTGGAGATCGATGGTTCGCTCAGTGGCCCCGAGATATCGCGCGTCCTGGAAAGGCTGGCGTTGCCGCCGTTCGCGGCTGGCGCCTTCGAGGTTGTCGCCAATGTCCAGCGACTGGAGAACGGACACCAGGTTCGGCTGGAAGGCAACCTGGGCGAGATCGAGCTGTTTGTTCGCGGCAATTTCGACAACCTCATGCTGCCAACGCGGGTCCGGCATGACTTCAGGGTCAGCGGACCCGATGTGAGCCCGCTGGCCGAGCTTTTCGGCATGGAAGGCGCCCCTGCTTTGCCATTCCAGCTGGCAGGCGACTACTCGCGAGACGACCGCCGGCTGACGTTCAAGGACGCAATCGCGCGAATAGGCGCCAACTCGATTGCCTTCGAAGGCGTCGTCGACCTCTCGGGTTCGATGCCGGACTGGGACCTGCATATTGATGCAGGAGGTCCGAATTTAGCCGTGGCGGGGCCGTTCGCCGGTGTCGAAGGCCTTCCCCAGGCAGCCTTCACGGCAACGGGCCACGTGAGCAAGAGTGGCTCCAGGTGGTTGTCGGATGAACTCGTTATCCAGGTTGGGGAAAATCGCCTGGCGGTGAATGGCCAGCTCGAGACCGGTAGTAACGGGGCAAGCGAAATCGTTATCGATGCCAGTGGCCCGGATATTTCGTTCATCCAGGACTTCACGGACCTGCAAGGTATCCCATCGCGCCCGTACGACATCTCGGCGACGATACGGCCGCACCGCCAGGGCATTCTGGTTGATGATGGGGTGGGTGTCTTTGGCGACAACCGCCTCGAAGTCGACGGCGTCGTGGCCATGAAGCAGGGCATGCAGGGCACGGTGCTGGATTTTTCCGCCAGCGGGCCCGACCTGCAGAATATTGCGGTATTGACCGACGTGCCGTACCTGCCGCCTGGCCCGTTTCGGGCAGCGGGCCGCATCAGGCTCGAGAAGGGCCGGCTTCTACTCGAACAAACCCGTGCCAGTGTCAGGCAGCTGACAGCGGCTGCGTCGGGTTCGATTGTGATCTCCGGCAGTGACGCCGGTGATTTCGACCTCGATGTTTCGTTGTCCGGTCCGGATCTCGGTGTCGTGCCTGAAATTGCGGCTATCGAACAACTCACAGGAGAGCCGTTTTCTGTTGCCGGCAAGCTGGGTCGTGACGGCGAGCGCATCGTTGCGACCGGTGTCGACATTTCACTGGGCGGCTTGACGGCACGCGTCAACGGCTATGTCGCAGGCCTGGCGGAGCTGGCTGGCCTGTCCGTCGTCGCACACTCTGGCGACTCGGTCGTGCTGCGCAAGTTGACGAAACTGGCCTACTTACCGGAAGGCCCGGTGTCGCTCGAAGGCAAGTTCGAAAAAACGGCGACAGAAATCAAGTTTAGCGATGCGGCACTCGGCATTGGTGAGTTCAAAGTTGCGGCCGATGGCGCTCTCAACCTGTCGCCGCGACGCAATGACAGTGACCTGGTATTCGCCGTGTCGGGGCCGGATCTCGCCGAGATCGGCAAGGTGTTCGGCTTCGACACACTTCCCAACAAGGACTTTTCCGTAAACGGAGGGGTCCGCGGGACGCCGAGCGGGTTTGCGCTTCGAGACTTCCTTGCGCAGGTTGGCGGCAATGACATTGCAGGGGAGTTCTCCGTTGACCTGTCAGGCAAACCGCGCGTCGTCGGCAATCTCGAGTCTCATTATCTTGATGTGACCAGGCCGCAGCAATTGCCGGGTCCCCAGGAGGATGCCACGCAGTCGCCGCAGGAGCCGGGCGGGCGACTCTTTTCGGACAAGCCGCTGGATACGGGCTGGCTGAACAAGGCGGACATCGATGTCGACCTGTCGTTCGACAGGTTGATCGCCAATACGATTGACGTGACCGACGTCAGCGTCGGAATAGAGCTGCGTGATGGTGCTCTCAGAATAGGGCCGTTCGAGCTTCGTGAGGGTACGGGCAGCATTCATGGCCTGCTGGCGCTCACACCACGGGACGATGTCTACTCACTGGAATCGTCACTGACGATTGATCAAATGCACATTGGCCTGTTGTTCGCCGAAGACCAGCCAAAGTCGTCACTGCCTGCGCTCACAGGCTCATTCGAGCTGCGTGGCCAGGGGAACTCGGTGCGTGCGATTATGGCTGGTGCAAACGGATCGATGTCAATCAGGCAGGGTTCCGGCAAAGTCAAAGAAGTTATCGGGTCATTCCTGTTCAGGGACATCCTGGTTGAAGTGCTGCGCACTCTCAATCCGATGAGAAAGTCGCGCGATTACCAGCTGCTCGAGTGCGGCATCTACAGGGTGACAGTCGAGGATGGCCTGATGACCATCGACGAATTCGTTATCCAGACAGACATAATGACGACAGTGGCGCAGGGTGAACTCAATCTCGCCAATGAGCGCCTCGAAGTCGGGTTCCGGGCCAAGCCCAGAGAGGGTATTGGCATTTCTCTCGGCACGGTCGCCAACCAGTTGCTCGAGGTTCGGGGCACGCTGAAAGAGCCACGGATCCGTATGGATGCCGGCCGGACGGCAACAACGACCGGTGCTGCCGTTGCCACCGGGGGTCTGTCGTTGCTGGCGCGAGGCCTGTGGGACCGCCTCTCGGCCGAGTCCGACGTCTGTAAGAAAAAAGACTAGTTGCCGCTGCTGCGGATCAGCTTTTCGCGGTCGAGGCGCCGAACAACTGCGACCGCCGTCTGGTCGATCAGTAGCCCGATGTCCGTGTCCTGCCGTGTTTCATGGTCAAATGAAAACACGATGTCCTGGCTTGTGACGTCATAGAGTTCCACGGCCAGCGTCGCGCGTGCCGCGAGGTCTATCGAGCCCGGGTTCGTATAGTCCGTGTAATCGGAGCGGAACAGGTTCAGGAATCTCCCGCCGATCGGCGTCGCGTCAATCGCCGTGCGACTCTTGGTCACCTTCAACTCTACATCGCCATCGATCCGGCGAATGGCCAGCACCGCGTCGAAGCCATGCTCTGCAACGACGGCACCCACGGCTTCTCGGGTCACCGGCTTATTGCCACCGACGACCGAGTAGTATGTCGACGCCTGCGCGCCCTCGCGCCGCAGCTGCGAAACGACCTGGCGTTCGAGGTGAGCGCGGGTGTCGTAATCGCCGGCGATGCCTATTACTACAAAGTTACCGAACTGTTTGTCTGAATCGGCATCGGCGGTTACGGTCGAAGTGCTGCCGCATGCCGCAATCATGCATGTCGCTACGGCGAGTTGCAGGTAAAAAAGTATTCTGTTCTTGCTTGTCACGCAGCGCTCCTTGATTCGCTACTTGCCAAAATTCTGGTCGAGAAACTGCCGAAAAAGGGACGCCCAGTGCGCCGCTGCGTCTTCCACGCTGGCCCAGTCGGTCACTTCGCCGTCCTCGTCGGCGATCGCAGGCGTCTTTGCGCTGTCGGCTGCGCGGGCCAATATGCGCCCCGACTCGGAATCGCGCATTTCCATCAGGAACAGGATCTTGCCCGGCGCAGCCAAATCGCGCAGTTCGCTGCGCACGCTCATCACATCGCTGTATTGAGCTTCGCGAAAGTCGATCAACGTCGCCTGCACGGTCATCGCTCCCGGGCCGGGCTCTGTGACGATGTTGTAGTCCTCGAGCTGCCCGAAGAACGCCTCGCGAAAAATGTCGCGGATGCGCTGCATGTCATCCTCCGACGTAACCGCGCCTTGCGGGAAGAAGATGCCCATGTCGACGGCGTGCAGGCTGTTATAAGCGCCAAAGTCGGCATCAGTCGAAACCTGTGCCGATTCCACGTTCGTATTCTGGCTGACCTGGAAACTTTGTGTCTCGACTGTACCGCAGCCGGCAGCAACGAAGCCAAGAAATGCCAGCAGCGGCGCGCACTTGCATGATCCTTTTTTGGACGTCACCATCGACCTCTGTCCCCTGGGGTAGTGAAACTGCTGACAGGTTTGGCAGTCTACCCCAACAAAGGTTCCGATGCGGCAATTGCGTATTTCTGAAAGGAGTCGTTGGGCGGAAAATCGGGAAAATATTTTAGGGTTATGACGGGGGTACCTTGTGACTGAAGAATATTCACGAGCGCGTAAGAAGGCGCAAGTCAAGGCGATATCAGCCAAGCCAGAGCAGACGGTGGAGTCGGATTCGCCGGCACATATCTTCGGGCGCATGCGCCACAGCCCGGAAAAGATCCGCGAGCTGTTCCGTACCGGCACCTATCCCTACAAGAACAAGATTCGCAGAGGTGTTTACGAACAGCACAAAGCTGAATTGCAGGTTGAGCTGCTCAAGGTACAAAACTGGGTCAAGCAGAGCGGGCAAAAGATCATCGTCATCTGCGAGGGCCGGGATGCCGCCGGCAAGGGCGGCACGATCAAGCGCTACATGGAACACCTCAATCCACGCGCCGCACGCGTCGTGGCTCTTGAAAAGCCTACCGAGCTCGAGCGCGGCCAGTGGTATTTCCAGCGTTACATCAAGCACTTGCCGACCGAGGGCGAGATGGTGTTCTTTGACCGCTCCTGGTACAACCGCGCCGGCGTCGAGCGCGTCATGGGATTCTGCAGTTCACTCGAGTATCTCGAATTCATGCGCCAGGTACCCGACCTGGAGCGCATGCTGGTGCGCTCGGGCATCCAGCTGTTCAAGTACTGGTTCTCGGTCACCCACGACGAGCAGATGCGGCGATTCGAATCGCGGCAGAATGATCCGCTGAAACAGTGGAAGCTGAGCCCGATCGACAAATTGTCGCGGGACAAGTGGGACGAATACACAGAGGCGAAAGAATCCATGTTCTTTTACACGGATACAGCCGATGCGCCCTGGACCGTGATCAAGTCCGACGACAAGAAGCGCGCGCGCCTGAACTGCATGCAGCATTTCCTGTCGCACCTGGCCTACCCGGACAAGGATGCGCGCGTGGTGCATGGGCCCGATCCGCTGATCGTCGGCACGCCGTCACTGGTTATTGAAAAAGACCGCCATCTCTGGGGATAATCCTCGCCGGTCCGCGTCGGCTTCCCCGCGACGGTTAGCCGTGAACCCCGCCAGGCCCGGAAGGGAGCAACGGTAGCGGTGACGCCGGGTGCCGGGGAGTGGCTGGCGCGGGCCACTTTCCTATAGACTGAGCCGCATGAGTTATCTCGTCCTGGCGCGCAAATGGCGGCCGAAAAACTTCTCCGATACCGTCGGCCAGGAGCATGTCCTGCAGGCGCTGGTCAATGCCCTGGAGACGGGCCGGCTGCACCACGCATACCTGTTCGCCGGGACTCGCGGTGTTGGCAAGACAACGATTGCCCGAATTCTCGCCAAGGCGTTGAACTGCGAGAAGGGCGTCACAGCGGATCCCTGCGGTGAATGCAGTGCCTGTGTCGAGATTGATGAAGGTCGCTTCGTCGACCTTATCGAGGTCGATGCTGCGTCAAAGACCAAGGTCGATGACACGCGCGACCTGCTCGACAACGTGCAGTATGCGCCGGCGAGGGGCCGATTCAAGGTGTACCTGATTGACGAAGTGCACATGTTGTCGAAGAGTTCGTTCAATGCGCTGCTCAAGACGCTGGAAGAACCACCACCGCACGTCAAGTTCTTGCTCGCGACAACCGATCCGCAGAAATTGCCGGTTACCGTTCTCTCGCGCTGTCTGCAGTTCAATCTCACGCGCCTTACGCCGCGACTGATCCAGGACCGGCTCGACCTGATCCTGACGGCTGAAAAGGTCGAGTTTGAGGCAGGGGCGACCGCCATGATCGCGCGGGCGGCAGATGGCAGCTTGCGCGATGCACTGAGCCTGCTCGACCAGGCGATCGCCTATTGCGGTGGCAAAGTCGAAGAGGCGCCGGTTGCCACCATGCTCGGCACGATCGACCGGGACCACGTGGCCAGGCTCGTCACGTTACTCGCAGCGAATGACGCGCAAGGCATCATTGCGGCGCTTAAAGATATCGACGAACAGTTTCCCGATTATGCGCGCCTGCTAGAGGACCTGGCGCGCATACTGCAGCGCATCGCGGTCTACCAGGTAGTCGGCAGCATCGATGCCGAAGAAGACCTGAGCGACGAGCAGCTGGCCGGGTTCGCCGAGGCAATGTCGCCGGCGGATGTGCAGCTCTTCTACCAGACTGCCCTGGTCGGTCGCCGCGACCTGCATCTTGCACCAGACCCGAAGAGCGGCGCCGAGATGACGTTGCTGCGCATGATTGCGTTCCGGCCCGCTGAGGCGGCGGCGACGGGAGGTTCGGCAGCAGGCGGCGGCCCGCGCAACAAGGAACCGGTGAAAGCCTCGGCGCCCGTGACCAAGGCTGCGCAAGCGAGTCCCGCAACCGCGTCCTCGCGCGAATGGCAGGATCCCGACTGGCACGACCTGGTTCCGCAACTCGGCCTGAGCGGCGCGGAACGGCTGCTTGCGGGAAGTTGTGCATTGTTGCGTCGTGAAAATAACACGGTGTTCTTTAGCCTCGATCCCGGTTCCGAGTCTTACCTGACGCGCAAGCGCAAGGAGTCGCTGGCGAAGACGCTCTCTGACCACTTCGGTGAGCCGCTCGTCGTTGATATCAGCATTGGCGCGGCGAAAGCGGAGTCGCCCATGCAGGCGGCATCGCGGCAGGCGGACGAACACTTCGCCGCAGAGCGCGCCAAGCTCGAGGCGGATCCCAACGTGCAGGCGCTCAAGAACATGTTCGGCGCCGAACTGAATACTGAATCAATCAAGCTGAACAATCCGTCCCAGGGTGACGCAGCCGGGAGCAAGGAATGAAAGGTGGTATCGGCCAGCTGATGAAGCAGGCGCAGGAAATGCAGGCCAACATGAAGAAGGCGCAGGAGGAAATGGCCAAGCTGACCGTGACCGGAGAGTCGGGCGCGGGTCTTGTGCGCATTACAATGACCTGCCAGCACCAGGTGCAGTCGCTCGAGATAGACAACTCGCTGGTTGGCGACGACAAGGAAATGCTCGAGGACCTGGTTATTGCCGCCTTCAACGATGCATTGCGCAAGGTCGAGAGCACCGTGAAGGAAAAATATGCGGGCATGGCGGCCGGGATGGGATTACCGCCGGGTATGAACCTGCCGTTCTGACACGCATGTCTTATTCACCGTTGCTCGTAAAAATGATCGATGCCTTGCGATGCATGCCGGGTGTCGGGCAAAAGTCGGCCCAGCGGATTGCTTTTCACCTGTTGGAACGCGACCGCGAAGGAGCATCCGCTTTGGCCGCGGCGCTGGGCGAAGCCGTGCAGGGCATTGGCCATTGCAAACGTTGTCGCATGTTTACCGAGCATGAGCTGTGCTCGATTTGCTCGGCCGGCGGTCGTGACGACACTCAGCTCTGCATCGTCGAGTCACCGGCAGATGTCATGGCGGTGGAAGATGCGACAGGCTACCGGGGCCTGTATTTCGTCCTGATGGGCCACCTGTCACCGCTTGATGGCATCGGGCCGGACGAGCTGGGCCTGGCGGCACTCGAAGAGCGGCTGGCGGAAGGCGTTGTTACTGAACTGATCATTGCCACGAACCCGACGGTCGAAGGCGATGCGACGGCGCATTACCTTGCTGATATGGCCATGCGGCACGAAGTACAGGCCTCCCGTATTGCGCATGGTGTGCCGCTGGGTGGCGAGCTCGAATACGTTGATGGTGGCACGCTGTCGCATGCATTTTATGGACGGCGGGTCGTTGATTAGGAGGGGAGCATGAGCGAGCAGGACTGCCTGTTTTGCAAGATAGTCGCCGGAGATATTCCGGCAGACATCGTCTACGAGTCTGATGACGCCATCGCGTTCCGGGATATCAATCCTCAGGCGCCGACCCACGTTCTGGTCATCCCGAGGCAACACATTGCGACGATCAATGAGCTGAACGATACGCATCGCGAGATTGTCGGCAGCCTTTACCTTGCAGCCAAGGAAATTGCCGCCGAGGAGGGCATGGCTGAAGACGGTTACAGGGCCGTCATGAATTGCAACGCGGGTGCAGGACAGACCGTGTTTCACATTCACTTGCACGTACTGGGCGGCAGGCAGCTCACCTGGCCGCCAGGTTAGCCGTCCAACTGCAGGAGCCCGCCCCGGCAGGCGGGCACCTACTAGCTGCGACTCTTTGAGTCCAGCTCTTCAGTTAATCGAAGCAGCCGCCGGTAGGACTCATATCGCCGTGCGCTGATCGATCCTTCATCGACCGCTGCCTTCACTGCACAGCCTGGTTCCTGCAAATGCCGGCAGTTGGCAAACCGGCACTCGTGCCCGGCAGTCTCGATTTCGCGAAAGCCGTGAATTACGTCGGCCGGGGAGTCGAGTGCAGGCGCATAGTCGCGCACACCCGGGGAATCGATGACATGGCCACCGCCGGGAAGGTCGAGCATGACCGAATTCACCGTTGTGTGGCGACCTTCGCCGGATTTCGTCGAGATCTCCGCAGTCCGTAGTGCTTCCCCGCCCATCAGTTCATTGATGATGCTGGACTTGCCAACGCCGGACTGTCCGACAACGATCGCAACTTGCTCGCCGATTTCGGCGCCGATGGCAGCGATTCCGGCGCCGGTCTCTGCGCTGCAACGCAGAACAGGGTAACCGGCAGCCTCGTACTCATCGAGGTACGACGCTGCATCCGCCAGTTCGTCATCGAGGTCGGTCTTGTTGAACACCACGGCTGCAGGCACTCCGATAATCCCGGCGGCGGCCAGGTAGCGGTCAACGACAAACCAGTCCGGTTTCGGGCTTGGCGCCGAGACAGCCAACAGCAGCTCGATGTTTGACGCCAGTATCTCGGTCTGGCCACGCATATTCGGCCGCGCCAGTACATTGCGTCGATCCTGGATGGCGGTGATGAGCCATTCATCTTCATTGGCGATTGGCTCGAGCTCGACGAAGTCACCGCACACAGGCCGCAGTCGCTTGCCCTTGATGCGGGCCTCGGCCTCTGACCTGTCGGCCATGCGCACACGCATGCGCTGGCTATACGTGGCGATGACCTGTGCAGGTTGCTGCGGCATCGGGGGAGTATGCCGGGATGCCGTGAGCCTTGCACACCAAGGACGGGTAAACTAGCCGCCTCGGCATAGGAAAAGGGCAGGGAATGAATACGCCGCACAGCACAAGCGACCGCGCCAGCAACCTTGTATGGATCGATCTCGAAATGACCGGTCTCGATACCGTGTCCGACAGCATCATAGAGATCGCGACGATAGTTACGGACCGCGACCTCAATGAACTTGCTGAAGGGCCGGTGCTGGCAATCGGCCAGGAAGCTGACGTCATGGATGCAATGGATGAATGGAATACGCGCCAACATGGTGAGTCCGGTCTGACGCAGCGCGTATTGAACAGTGACGTAACGGCCAGGCAGGCCGAACAGGCAACCCTCGAATTCCTGTCGGAGTGGGTCGACGCCGGTGTCTCGCCGATGGCCGGCAACAGCATCTGCCAGGACCGGCGCTTTCTCGCCCGCGAGATGCCCGAACTCGAACGATATTTTCATTACCGCAACCTGGATGTCAGTACTCTCAAGATCCTTGCGCAGCAATGGGCGCCGGCGGTCGCAGCGGGCTTCAGCAAGGAATCGGACCACCGTGCGCTGGCTGACATCCGCGATTCGATTGCCGAATTGCGCTGGTATCGCGCGGAGCTGTTCGACCAGCAGAAAATCAACCAGCCCTGACGACTGCAATGAACCACAGGCCGTTTGCTGCCGCGCCGGAACGCAACAAGCATGCGATCCTTGGTGTGCTTCGAGAGGAACTCCGGGGCGTGACCAGCGTCCTCGAGATCGGCTCGGGTACCGGCCAGCACGCGGTGTTCCTGGCGGGCGAGCTGCCGCACCTGAGCTGGCAGACGAGCGACGTCGTAGCGAACCATGCGGGTATCCAGGCATGGATCGAGGAGGTGCCACACTCAAATGTGCTCGCTCCGCTGGCGCTGGACGTGCTCGTTGACGAACCGCCGTCCGGAGACTTCGATGCTGTGTTTTCGGCCAACACCGCGCACATCATGAGCGATACGGCGGTGGAAAGGATGTTCGCGCTGGTGGCCGAAGTACTGGTTGATCGGGGCGTGTTTGCCCTTTATGGTCCGTTTCGACAGAAAGGTTTTTTCAACACGGTCAGCAACGAACAGTTTCATGCGTCATTGCAGGCGCAGGATGCGGCGATGGGTATCCGTGACCTGGAAGAGCTGGATGTGCTGGCCGGGAAAGGCAACCTCGCCCGGCAGCGGCTGTATGCGATGCCTGCGAACAACCATGTTGCCGTGTGGACCAAAGAGCAAGGGGCGAATCCATGACGATTCACAAGGGTGGCTGTCACTGTGGCAGGGTGCGGTTCGAAGTTACCGCACCGGCCGATCTCGAAATCACGGAGTGCAATTGCAGCATCTGCTGCAAGAGCGGTCACCTGCACCTGATTGTGCCGAAAGCTGATTTCAAGCTGCTCAGCGGAGACGGCGATCTCGAAACCTATACGTTCAATACCGGTGAGGCCAAGCATTATTTCTGCCGGCATTGCGGCATCAAGTCGTGGTACGAGCCGCGCTCGCATCCCGGCGGCATCAGCGTCAACGCCAATTGCCTGGATCCAGGAACGGTCCGGTCGCGTCGGATCACCCCATTCAATGGCCGGAACTGGGAAGAGAATATTCATAAGCTGTCGCAGATAAGCGACTGATTCCATAAATTTTTTTGTCTGATAAACTACGAGCATGAAACTGAAATCCGGCATTCTGGCCATTGGCCTTCTGATCCTGTTGCCGGCCACGCAAGCGGCCGCGCAATCCATGTGGGTGAGCGACCAGTTCGAGATCATGTTGCGGTCCGGCCCGAGTACAGCCAACGAAATCCGGCGCATGTTGCCGAGCGGTACCGAACTCGAAGTGCTCGAGCGCGATAGCGAGACCGGCTATGCCAGGGTTCGCACGGCGGCGGGCACGGAAGGCTGGGTGCTGACTCGCTACCTGATGAACGAACCCAGTGCGCGCGAGCAGCTGGCTTCCCTGACGAGCCGGCTCACTAGTGCGGCGGCTGAGGGAAGCTCACTGGAATCCCAGCTGGCGGCCGTCAATGCCGAATACGATGCTGCCGCGCGCCGCATTGCGGATCTTGAACGGGAAAAAAGCCAGCTCGAGGAAGAGCTGGCAGAAATCAAGCAGACAGCAGCCAATGTGTTGTCGATCAATGGCCAGAACAAGCAGCTGCGCGACCAGTTGGCGAGCGCCGAGATCGAAGCGGCGACGCTCGAGCAACAGAACCGCGAACTCATGAGCCAGACCACGCGCTACTGGTTCATGACCGGTGCGCTGGTTCTCGTGGTCGGTATGATCCTGGGTATCTGGCTGCCGCGTATTCGCTGGCAGCGGCGTTCCCGCTACGACCGCTTCTAGCAACTGGTGAGGCAATTGATGAGACTGGTCGCAATTCCATTGCTTGCAGTTATGGCGACTTGCTCCACCGAACCGCCACCGCAGTTGGATTTTGAAGAGAGCTCAGAGTATGCCCACGAGCCAATCGGCATTTCGGGCGCTTACACGCGCGAATTCGAGTTGGTGGTTGAACGGTCCCGGACAGATGAAGCCGAGCAGGTGTATCTTGAATACCTGCATTCCCCGGACGCCGAAACGCGCCTGTACGGATTGCTGGGTTTGAAGATCATTGAATCGGACAAATACCCGAAATACCTTGAAGAGATTCTGGCGGACGACTCCATAGTGAACTATGGGGCAAGTGGTTGTTCGATAATGCCTGAGCGGTCATCGTTTGTTGCCGAACTCCTCGACAAATCACCCGTGGATGAACGGGCCCGCTCTCGCTTCGAAGACTAAGCCTCATGCGAGCGACCGCAGAGGGTCGCTACACGGATTCGCCGGCGAGCATCAGCCAGGTCTCGATGACGCTGTCAGGATTGAGGGACATGCTCTCGATACCCTGTTCGAGCAGCCATTCGGCCAGGTCCGGATGATCTGACGGCCCCTGGCCACAAATACCGACGTACTTGCCGTGTTTCTTGCAGGCTGAAATGGTCATCGCCAGCAGTGCCTTGACGGCGTCGTCGCGCTCGTCGAAATCGTCGGCGACGAGTGCCGAATCCCGGTCGAGGCCCAATGTCAGCTGCGTCATGTCATTCGAGCCGATCGACATGCCGTCAAACATTTCCAGGTACTGGTCAGCCAGCAGCGCGTTCGTCGGCAATTCAGACATCATGATGATCTTGAGATCATCCTTGCCGCGTTCGAGGCCGTTTTCGGCCAGCAGCCCGATCACCTCCCGTGCCTGTTTTACCGTGCGTACGAACGGAATCATGAGCTGCACGTTGCGCAGGCCCATTTCATTGCGAACCTTGCGAATAGCCGCGCATTCGAGTTCGAAGCAGGGCTTGAAGCTGTCCGCGACGTAGCGCCCGGCGCCGCGGAAACCGATCATCGGGTTTTCCTCGTCGGGCTCGTAGCGGTCGCCGCCAATCAGGTTGGCGTACTCGTTCGATTTAAAGTCGGACATGCGCACGATGACGGGCTCGGGATTGAACGCGGCGGCGATCGTACTTACACCCTCGGCCAGCTTGTCGACAAAAAACTGCACCGGCTTGTCATAGCCAGCCATTTGCTCATCGATCGCAGAACGCGTATCGGCGTCGAGCGCATCGTATTCGAGCAGCGCTTGCGGGTGCACGCCGATCATACGATTGATAATGAACTCCAGCCGCGCCAGCCCGACACCGCGGTTCGGAATGTTGGCAAAATCGAAGGCCCTGTCAGGGTTGCCGACGTTCATCATCAGCTTCACGGGAATATCGGGCAACGAGTCGAGCTCGATCAGCGTCTCGTCGTATTCCAGCTTGCCTTCGTAAACGAAGCCTTCGTCACCTTCGGCGCAACTGACGGTTACCTCATGGCCATCGGAGATCGTTTCCGTCGCATCGCCGCAGCCAACCACCGCCGGAATGCCCAATTCGCGAGCGATGATCGCGGCATGACACGTGCGACCACCGCGATTCGTCACGATGGCTGCCGCGCGCTTCATCACCGGTTCCCAGTCCGGGTCTGTCATGTCCGATACGAGAACGTCACCAGGTTGGATACGGTTCATTTCAGACACGTTATTGATGACTTTCGCCGTTCCGACCCCGATCTTGTGGCCGATGCTGCGGCCACGGCTCACGATGGAGCCTTTACCTTTCAGCGTGAAGCGTTCGATTGTCCGGCCACTGCGGCTTTGCACGGTCTCCGGTCGTGCCTGGAGAATATAGAGCTTGCCATCGTTGCCGTCTTTACCCCACTCGATGTCCATGGGGCGGCCATAGTGCTTTTCAATCGTAACGGCCATTCGGGCCAGGTCGATGATGTCGTCGTCGCTGATGCAGAAGCGGTGGCTGTCTGCTTCATCGACATCGATGGTATCGACTGTCCTGCCGGGCGCCGGATTGTCGCTTTGATGGCCTTGCTGCCGATGTTCTTGCGCAGGATCGGGAAGTGTCCGTCCTTGAGCGCGGGTTTGTAGACATAGAATTCGTCGGGATTCACGGCGCCCTGCACGACAGTTTCGCCAAGGCCGTATGACGCTGTGATGAAAACGGCGTCGCGGAAACCCGACTCGGTATCGAGCGTGAAAATGACGCCCGATGCGCCGACGTCGCTGCGCACCATCGTCTGCACACCAACAGACAGGGCAACAAGCCCGTGGTCAAAACCCTGGTGCACACGGTAGGCGATTGCGCGATCGTTATACAACGAGGCGAATACGTGGTGCAGAGCTTCGACGAGGTTTTCGAGGCCACGAACATTGAGGAATGTTTCCTGTTGCCCGGCGAATGATGCGTCCGGGAGGTCCTCGGCCGTTGCTGACGACCGTACGGCCACGGCGATGTCCCGGCCCCCGGACATTTCCGCCCAGGCGGACTCGATGTCGACGCGCAGCTTGTCCGGCAGCGGCGTGTCAAGAATCCACTGCCGAATCGATTTTCCTGCCTTTGTCAGGGCATCGATGTCGTCGACATCCAGGTCTTCGAGAACGCCGGAGATTCTCTTGTCGAGCCCGTCGGTTGCGAGAAATGCGCGATAGGCGGCTGACGTGGTCGCAAAACCACCGGGGACAGTGACGCCAAGGTTACTCAGGTTGGAGATCATTTCCCCCAGAGAGGCATTCTTGCCTCCGACGACCTCAACATCTTTCATACCAAGCTCAGCGAGCTTGATGACATATGGCTCCACTCTGTCTCCCTTGTGTTCCCTGGCAGGAAATGGACAATCGTTCGCGGGGACTCTTGCTTATGACTGAACGCACTGTTTTCTTTCTGTCGGACCAGACTGGCGTGACCGCGGAAACGCTGGGTCACAGCCTGATCACGCAGTTTGATAGCCATCACTATCGGCAAGTGACTTTGCCATTTATAGATTCCGAAGACAAGGCAAGGGAAGCGGTGCGGCGCATCGATGAGGCCGGCGCCGAGGATAGCTGCCGACCAATCATTTTTTCGACGCTGGTGCAGCCCGATTTACGTAAAATTGTTAAAGAAGCCCGCGGCCTGCACCTGGACATATTCGATGTCTTCCTCGAGCCACTCGAGGTGGAACTCGATCAGGAGCCGGCCCACGAATCGGGGCGTGCCCATGGTATGAGTGACATCAACGCCTACATGAAGCGCATTGAGGCGACCAATTTTGCGCTGGCGAACGACGACGGCGGCGTAAGCCGAAACTACGAAATGGCCGACGTCATTTTGGTCGGCGTATCACGCTCCGGAAAGACGCCGACCTGCCTCTACCTCGCGCTCCAGTACGGCGTATATGCGGCAAACTATCCGCTGGCGGACGACGATTTTGAATCGGGCCAGCTGCCCGAGGTATTGCGCAAGCATACTGACAAGGTATTCGGGTTGACGATTACGCCGGACCGTTTGCGCCAGATCCGCAAGGAGCGACGCCCGATGGGGAGCTACTCGAGTGCGCAGCAAGTACGCTACGAGATCAGGGAATCCGAGAAGCTGTTCAAGAAATACGGCATCCCGTTTGTCGATACAACGGAGTTTTCGATCGAGGAAATATCGAGCCGAATTCTCGATAGTACCGGCGTTGACAGGCGAGTGCGACCCTGATTTTTTGCTTTTGTGACGCGGTTCTGGAATACAAATTGCACGTCTTTTGCGCGCCAAACGCTGTGCTATATTGGCCGCATGTTGCTCGATCACCAGCTTGTGCCACAGACAATCGTCAAGCCGAAAAGCTTTGTCGGTTTGATGGCCTTGTATGAGAGCAACTACCTGCGATTACAGCACCTGATTCCGGAACTCGAGAGAATCGACGGTTGCTTTCGTTCGCGGGTGGCGGGCGATTGTGAATTTTATGTCGACATCCTCGAGCGCTGCCGCTACACGGTCACACTGTCGCTGACCTACTACTTCGACGGAGAGGACGGGCGCATAGCTGATCCCGATATGACCGTTCGTGCATACCTGGATGGGCAGCTCGCCGAAGCGATGAGTTTGAGCGGCCATCACCAGCATGCCGAACTTCGTCGACTGGCGAAGGCGCACCGCGCAGAGCTCGATGCACGCTGGAAACGCAACGTCGTGCTCAACAAGTGGCTGGACTACCTGACCGACCAGGGGCACCTCATTCTCGAGCGCTAGGGCCGCGCCGGGGCATGGTCCGGGCAGTTCCAAAAACTGTCGATTCAGTCATCGTATCTGCTTGATTCAGTTGTCATCATTCGGCTGGCAGGGGCGTTGCTTCGGCCGCCTCCGTCAGCGTGATTATGTAAAGAGGATCGGGATTGACGAGCCTTACCGCAATTTTCGGAAATTCGGATGAAAAGCCGCAGGAGGACAGTGAAAAGCTGCTGCAGCTTTACTGGAATCGTGCCGAGCTGAAGAAAGAGTTTGCGGACCTGCGTAACGAAAAGTTTCGCCTGCAGGAAAGGGTCAAGCAGCAGGAAGGCGCGACGGCGCGCGTGCACCAGAAGCTGAATCACCTCGAGCAGCTGCTGCTGGATCCCGAGTGGGTTTACAACGTCATCATCCATTACCAGCTACAGCACCTGAATCGCCGGTGCGAAAGCAAGCTGGCAAAGTTTGCCGAGCAGCTCAAGCAGCAACGCGAGCAAAAGCAGCATGGCCAGCTGCTCGAAGACTGGAAAGCACAGTGCGTCGAGGAGGCCGGCGGCATCGAAGCGGAAATCGGTGAACAACGAATCCAGGTGCAGATGCTCGAAGACCGGCTCCAGGCCGAGCAGAATCGTCTCATTACGATGAGCGGGTTCGTGCGATTCTTCAGGAAACGGTCTATAACTTCCGAGCTCGACAAACTTGCCGCGTCACTCGACGAAGCGCACCAGGCCGAAGAGCACCTGATGGCGCGCTATGAAGAAATACAGAACCGCCAACCGCCTGATACGCAGGGCCTGGATATTCCGACCAAGCGCATCATTAACTTCATGATTCTGTCATTTGCACAGCAGATGTACCTGCATTTCAATGTCGGTGGCCTGGTGGGTCTGGCAAAGGAGGCCGGCGACAAGAGCGTCGGCTCCGTCAAGTACGGCGGCAAGAGAGAATGCGACAAGATCCTCGAGCGCGTCGGTAAGGCAATGAAGTCGTTTGAAAAGTCACGTGACTTTGCTGACGTCCTGCAACAGCGCGCCAAGCTCATCGCGAAGACAGCCGTATTCAATAGTGATTCGGATGCAGTCCCGGCATCGGGCAGCGTTTCAACCGTGTTCGAAATCACCGAACGCGGTGTCATCAAGGAACGGGATGCCAACCTGCTGGGGCAGGATTACTGGGGTCTTTCCGAGATAGTTAGCCGGTAACCTAGATATCGGTGCGGAACATGTGCCGGCGAAAACCCGGCATGTCGTTCGCAGATACACCTGGCAGACGACTCGTGAACTCCGGCGCTTTTGCATCGCTGACCGGCGACTCCACGTCTTCTGTCGTCTCTTCCACCTTCTCCTGGGCAGCCGCCTCAGTCAGCGTGGTCGAATCTTCTTCGACAATGACCTGCAGCACATCGGTCTGAGCCACGGTCTCGGGGCAGGGGGCCTGAATCTCGGTCGACGCGAGGGCGGTGCCGCAGGCGGCTCCGAGCAGCAATAGCGTGGTAAGTTTCCTCACAGGCCCTCCAGTTGCTGTATCAGCTAGGTGTTATGGTGAAGTATAACACCAATATGCTTCGGTGCAAGTCTGAAAATCAAGGACTTAGCTGCGCTGTCTGCGCGGGCAGCCCTCCAACCTCACGAAGTATCGCCAAGTCTGTAACAATGCCGGCCGCCTGGTCAAGCTGCACGTCCGGCCGATCCTCGTCCTCGAGGTCCTCGAGGCTTTCGATCGGCTCCAGTGACAGGGCCTGACGACGCTCGTTTTCGAGATCGAGCGCGCGCTGACGCGCCTCCTCACGATCCGCCTTGCGATCGTCGATTTTCAACGACACGGTCTTTTGCGATCGAGCTTCACGATCATCTTCGATGTACTGCATCAGGTAACGGAAGTTCGGATCGGATTTCGCCCGTTCCGAGTGTTCGACCGTCAGTGAATGAATCGTGTTGTCGAGCGGCTCGCCCGCACGGAAGCGAGTGGTCTGGATCGTATCCCAGGGCAGGGCACTGTCCCGCACACTCTCGCCGATCTCTTCGGCATTGATCGCCGAAGGCAGCGAGATGTCCGGGTCGACACCTCGGTGCTGTGTGCTTTCGCCGGTGACGCGATAGTACTTGCCGATAGTCAGTGTCAGCTGGCCGTAACCCTTGTCGCCTTCAGGTTTGAGGTACTGGTCCAGGGAGTAGAGGTTCTGCACGGTGCCTTTGCCGAACGTCTCCTGGCCGATGATGACGCCACGCGCATAATCCTGGATTGCTGCCGCGAAAATTTCAGACGCCGAGGCGCTGAAGCGATTAACGAGCACGGCCAGCGGACCGTTATAGGCGACACGGGCAACCGGGTCCGGATCGTCGAGGCGGCTGATACGGCCATTGGAGTTACGCAACTGCACGACCGGTCCATTGTCGATGAACAGCCCCGAAAGTGCCGTGGCCTCTGTCAGGTGGCCGCCACCATTGTCGCGCAGATCGATAATCAGGCCGTCGATGCCTTCCGCTTCGAGTTCGCCGATGAGGCGTTTAACGTCCCTGGTTGTGCTGGTGTAATTCTTGTCGCCAGTGTTCAGGGCGCGGTAGTCACGATAGAAGCTGGGCACTTCGATGACGCCGATGGACCATTCGCGGCCATCGCGCGGTATCTTGATGATTTCGCTCTTCGCGGCCTGTTCTTCCAGCTTCACCTGGCCGCGTGTCAGGAGAAGTTCCTTGTTGCTGTCGCCAGCCAGCGCACCGGCCGGAATAATCTGCAGCCGTACGACAGTGTCTGCCGGGCCGCGGATCAGGTCGACGACATCATCGAGGCGCCAGCCGATGACATCGACCATAGAGCCTTCAGGGCCTTGCGCAACGCCAATGATCTTGTCCTCCGGTTTCAACCTGCCGTCAATCGATGCCGGGCCACCCGGAATAATGTTGACGATGCGTACATAATCATCTTCCGTTTGCAGAGATGCGCCGATACCGAAGTACGACAGGCTCATCTGGATGCGATATTCCTCTGAATTACGCGGCGACAGGTAGCTCGAGTGCGGATCGAGCGTATGCGCAAATGCGTTCATGAATGTTTCGAAGACATCGTCGCTGTTGACCTGGTCCATGCGCTTGAGGAAGCGCGTGTAGCGCTTGATCAGTACCTCGCGGGAACCTTCGGGGCCATCCCATAGCTTGTCGGTCAGCGCGAGGTTTAAAACATCGTTCTTGACTCGCTTGCGCCAGATTTCGTCGAGCTCGTCCTTTGATGTCGCCCACGGCGATTCGGTACGATCGAACTGGTATTCCTCCTCGATCGTCAGGTCGGGCTCGGTTTCCAGTAGTTCGAGCGCATACTCAAAACGTTCGCGGACACGTGTGCGATATACCGAAAACATGTCGAACACGGGATCCATTGGCTGGCTGCGGACGATATCGTCGAGCTTGTAACGAAACTGTTCGAAGTAGTCGACGTCGCTCTGCAACAGGTACATGCGATTGCGGTCGAGCGATTCGATGTAGCGGTCCATGACGCCGGAGGACAGCTCGTCGTCGACAGCGACATGCAGGTAATGAGACTTCTCCACGAACTGCTTGACGAGTTCGCCAATCTTTTCGTGGCGGGCTTCAGGCTCCAGGGGCTCATCGGTTGTGACCGGTCCGGTATTCGCCAGGACAGGCATTGCGAAAAGGCCGAGCAACAGTCCTGCGAACCAGGCTTTACGATGGGTCTTGAGTGCTTTCAAATCTCTCTCCAGTATTGCCGCAATCGGCGCTCTGCATCCGCCGATCCTAGCGGCTAGGCTAGTTGCCCGGCCGTCTCGGATCAAGGGCGTATTTGGCATAACCGGCTACTTCGCAAACAATATCTATTATACCAAGTGGGAAAATAAAATATGAGACCGCTCACCGTCATAACCGGCATCCTGCTGGGCAGTTGTCTTGCCATCACCGTCAGTCTCGCGGCCGTGCTGGTCGTGTTCCTGATTCTTGGCGACGACTACCCTCGGGTGCAGTACGAGTTTGATTCACTGGTCTCCAGCGTTGCCATCTTCCTTGGTATGACCATCGTTTGCGCCGCTAGTTTCTATACTCTGCTGATCAATCATCGCGCGCGTTACCTGGCGCAGGGGCTTATGTGGGCCGGGTTTGCCGCAACAACCTGGTACTACCTGCCTTAATCGAACAATCCGGGCGGGGTGGGCTGGTCACCGGTCTCGCGCCGCTCGCGCATTCGCGCCTGCAGGGATTCGCGTCGTTCCGCCAGCCATTCTTCACGGCTGGACGACGCGTTTTGTTCGCGGAATTCGCAAAAATCGCGGTAAGCCTCGATTTCGTGCTCGAGCTCGCGAACGACGAGTTCAACCATGATGGCATCGTCGAGGAATCCCAGCCCCGGTATATGGTCAGGTATCAGGTCGTCGGGCTCGGTGAAGTAGGCCAGGGCGTTGAGGACCCGGGTCGCTTCCTGGTGGGGCAGCCGCCATTCGAGGTCCGACATCATGCGGATCAGCAGTCGCAGCTTCTCGATGCGTTGCTGGATGAACCCCGGTGTACCCGCCGAACCGAGATCCTGCAGCAGGTCTTCGGCCGCAGCGACGATGTCCTCGGGGGCCATGCGCGCGGCTGACTTGCGCGCCTCGCGCATGATCAGGCGGAAATGTGTGAGATCGCTGTCGTCGAGCTCGAACGATACGCGCAAGCTCATGTTACTTGGTGCGCCGGTCCCAGTTCCTGGAACGATCGAACTGACCCGTGTTGTACGGGTCGATTCCTTCCTCTTCCTCGGTGTCGATTATCGAGTCATCGAGGATTTTCAGCGTTTCGTGAGTGCCCGAGTCCTCGCGCACATACTTGTTGCGAATCAGGACATTCTTGCCAGGCCCACGGTCTTCAACGCGGCCTTCGACGTGCGTATCGATGTTCACAAATTCGGGTTGCCGGTCGGGAACGGCCTGCCGGGGTTTGGCAGAACGGGGAATCGTGTGGCCACCGGTCCGATACAGCTTGCCGGTCGCTGACAAAGGCGCAGGTTTTTTTGAAGCCTTCCTTGGCGAAATCTTGCTGGTCAGCCAGTTGATGAAACGCTTCATGGTTGTCGCTCGCGCACGGTGTTACGTGGTGTTGGTAATAGCAGACACTATAGAACCTGCCTCGATACAGGATGCATCATTGTTAACATAATTTCTAGACAAACGTCGCTAATGCGTTGTTGTTACAGAAATTAATGTGATCTGCATCACATTTTCCCGGTTCTGCGCCAGGCGTACGCGGTGAGCCGCACAACCTGCCATGCGAGCCAGGGTGCGAGCACGAAAAACCACGCGGCCAGGTTGCCGCTGCGAATCTTCGCGCTGAGATCGCCGAAATAATCGCCGTAGCCGTGGCCGCCGAACTCGCCGATGACCCTGGGTCCGATCCAGTAGATGGCAATCGGCACAATAACGAAGCCGAGGAACAGCAGCCCGAAGAACAGGGCAGCTTCCTTGACGATGACTGGTTTCAGGGGGTGCTGCGGCATCGGCGTAATCGTTGCCTACAGCACGGTAAAGATCAAGACCTGCGTCTGTGCCTGCGCCGGTAGACCAGGATGCCCATGTGCAGGCAGGCAGCGCCGAACAGCAGGTAGTGCGGCAGTACCCAGGCCCAGCCGCTGATATAGATCGTCGCGAGCAATGCGGCGATACCGGCAACAAGGTAGAAATACGGCAACGCGTTGTATACGAGTTTGGGGAGCCAGACCTTGCGAGCCATGAAAGTGCCGGCTTCGCGCGTGATCTGCTGAGTGTCACTGAGATGGGCTGGCTTCTCTGCCGTATTGCTGATCATCATTTGAGTTCGCGCTCCCTGCGACTGAATGATCAGCATACTGGAGAATGACGCGGTCCGCCGTGACTGCGCTCACAATACGGGTGTCCGGGCAGGGCTCAGGCGTCGCGCTTGGGACGCTCTTCGTAGCGGAATCTGGCGGTACCAATGGTGACGATGTCACCGTTGCGGAGGAAATGCTCGGTGACGCGTTCGCCTCCGACGAATACGCCGTTCTTGCTGCCCCAGTCGATTACCCGGGTCGATTCGTGGTCGGTTACGACCACCGCGTGCCGCCGGCTGACATAGGACGCGTTGAGCTGAATGTCATTTTGATCGGTGCGGCCAATCGTGAGCCGGTCCTTGAACAGCGGAAAACGCAGCTCCTGGCCATCGACTGTGCCGATCAGTACACGCGTTACGCGATCGCGCGACGAACGCTCATCGATACGCTCCGACATGCGGTCATCGATCTCATGGATGACTTCCTCGATCTCGCCGAGCGATTCAATTTCCTGGGACTTCTTCGCAAGTTCTGCAAGCAGCGTGTTAATCGCCTCGCTCTTGCTCTCGAGTTCTTCTTCGTGATGCTCGATCTCTGCCTTGAGACGGCGATTCTCACGCTCGAGCTCCTCGATGTGCGTCGCATTCTGTTCTTTGGCCTGCTCGTACATTTTCTCGAGTTCGTCGCGAAACCCACGCGTGTCAACGAGGTCGGAGGCCAGCTGTTCCGATATGAGTTCGTGTTGCGCGACCGTTTCCTGCGCCTCGCCAAGCTCGAAGCGGATCATGCGAATCTCTTCCTGGTGGGCGTCCTTGATGCCCGACATTTCTTCGCTGAGCGTCTTCAGTGACGCCTGCGTACTGCCGAGCTCCTGCTCAAGTTGTTCGACCTGTGCCGTGGCATGCGCCAGGTCGGCCACGAGGTTCTCGCGAGTGTCCTCGGCCTCACTCGTGAGCGTTGTAAATTCCTGCAATTTTTGGCGGATCTCGTCGGCGTAGGCTTCGGTGCGTTCGAGCTGGCCGCGCAATTCACGGACCTCGGATTCGGCGCTGGCCAGTCGACCGCGCTGGCGTTGCGTCTCGCGCTCGGCGGCCTCCATCTCGGCGCTGCGTTCTTCGTCGAGCTCCTTTTGCAATGCGTCGATCCGCCGTTCGTAATCGGCTAGCGTCGTTTGCAGCGCGCTGAAGCCATCGTTGCGATCGCGAATCTCGGCCTTCAGCGATTTGATCGTCTGGTCGCGTTGCTTGAGCAGCTTCTCCTTGCGAGCGAGCTTGCCCTCGGCATCGTTCAGCTTCTTGTTGAGCGACTCGGACAGTTCTTCCCGAGCCTTGATCTCCGCCTCGAGTCCCGTCCAGCGGGCACGCAGTTGCTCGATATCGAATTGGAGTCGATCGATTTTTTCGGAGCGATCCGCCAGATCCGACTTGAGCTCGACTATCGATGGATCGTCGTCTTTTTCTTTTTGCTGGCCAATGAAGTCGTATGTGTCCGCCAGAGTTTCGAGTTCTGCTGTCGGATCGTCGTCTTCTACGACTAATTCATTCATATTGTTTTTGTCATTAGCCATCCGGGCATATTAGCATGCCGTGTCAGCGGTGCGTTGTTTCACGCACGTGTTACGTCAAATCGAGCATTGGCTAGTCGCACGGCACGGTGCGGCCGTCGGCCCACTCGCGCAAGGCATGTATCTTCTTGTCCATGACGACCGACAAGGGCCGCGTTTGCTCGACCTCATGCAGGATATGGCGGGTGCGCAGCTCTTCCTTCTGGGCATGGGCTGCGTACAGGGCCGAAACGACGGCCTGTTCGATCTCGGCACCGGAGAAACCCTTCATTGCCTCGGCCAGTTCTTCGATCCTGAAACGGCTCAGGCTCTGGTCGCGCCGCGTCAGGTGGATCGCCAGGATCGAAGCGCGGATGTGTTTGTCCGGCAGGTCGACAAAGAAGATTTCGTCAAATCGGCCCTTGCGCACCAGTTCCGGGGGCAGGGTGCTGATGTCGTTGGCTGTCGCAACCACAAACACCTGGCTTTTCTTCTCGGCCATCCAGGTCAGGAATGTCCCGAGCACTCGCTGCGTTGTGCCCGTCTCGCCACCGCGGCCGGCGATGCCTTTTTCGACCTCGTCGATCCACAACACACAGGGCGACATGACGTCGGCGGTTTTCAGCGACTCGCGGAGTTTGCGCTCGGTCTCACCATGATACTTGTCGTAGATCGCTCCGAAATCGAGGCGCAACAATGGCACACCGCCGACGTCGCTGAACTTCGCGGTGTCGTATTCGAACTGCAATGCGCCGCCGCGGTTGAGCAACTCGTACTTGGCTTTCATGACATTGGGCAGGTCGCTCTTCGTGATTGCGCCATCAACATAAATGGCATTGCGCGCAAGTTGCTCGGTGTCCCTGTAGGTAAGCCCGGCGAGATTCCGAATCAGCAATTCATAGGCTTTGGAATCGGCCTGTACCCGGGCGCCCGGGTTTTCCTCTGTCCATTCGTCAGCCACGCGCTTTACGATCTTGCGGCGCTCGTCCTCGGACGGCAATGCCATGTCGAAGCGGGCGCTGAACGACTCGAGTTCTCCAGGCAGTTTCACGGTATGGCTGATCAGTACAATTTGCCGCGCAACCTCCCGGTAGCGGATGCAGATGTCCTTGAGCAGTCGTACGTGAACCGGGTCCTCGAGAAACGGATGAAAGTCGAGCAGCACGTAGATGCCAGGCTTCGACACGGCGCGGATGTGCTTGAGGACATCGCCCGGTTCCGAGTTCAGCGGTTGCGGCTCGAGTGCGATGTCGAGACGCTGCAGTCCGTCGGTAACGGTCCAGCGAAACAACGGCATGTAATCGTAGGCGGTGCCGCCGATCGTGATCGTCTTCAGCAAGTCAAGAATGCGCGATTCGTCCCTCGTCTCAATCACCACGATTGGCGTGCGAGATTTGAGAATGATCTCGAGGTCGTGTCGTTGGTCCATCAATGAGCCTGGCTTGCGGATGATTCGCCAGCAATGTTACGGCAGCCTGGCAAATTGCTGCTGTGCAACGTGTCCGGTTTATTGCCTGTAGCCTGTTCGACGGCTGCCGCAAGCGCGGCCACGTCGGTACGGCCGCCAGCGTCAAACAGCGCGCGTACCGCGTCGTCCAGGTTGTGCTCACCGTCTGTTGCTTTCCGCATCTCTTCATCGAGTGATGCCAGGATGCCAACAGCCAGCGCCGTGGTAGAGCCGCTCGAATACGGCTTGCACAGGGTATCGGCTTGCAGGGCCCAGTCTGCCAGGTGTGCACGTGCCGCCGCATAGCGTGTTTCCGAGATCGTGCCGCTGCGCAACAGCAGTTGCAGGCTGTAGTACTCGGCCAATCCTTCGACAATCCAGTCGTATCCCTTGCTGGCCGTTATACCGAGCGACATGTGCATCAGTTCGTGCAGCAGTGTGCTGGTCCCATTCTCGCTGATCAACGGGCGATCCGCGTGCAGAAACAGGGACTGGGGCGCCGACAAGCCGCCGCGCCACATAGGGTCTCCGGCGCTGACGATTGTCAGGCGTGGCGGCAACTCGGGGAGAATCCGGCCAAGCTCGGGCAACGTCCAGTTGAGCATTGCCAGCGTGTCCATGCGTCGCACGTTGTGATTGACGGGACCAGCAACCGCCACGCGCATGCCGGCAATTTCCTCCCGCCTTACACCGAGATCGCCGGCAACGATCCAGCCCGTTGGTTGATCAAAGCGCCGTTCAGGATTGTCGACGCGGATACGGCCATTGTCATCGAAGTACTGCGTGACCGCCGACCAGGTGCCGGGCAGCATAAATCGCAGCCAGGTTTCACCTTGCGCTCCTTTCAGCGTCCGGGATGCGGCTCGGGGAATAATGTCCTCCGCCCGAAACAGGCCGAAGTCGGCGCCAAGATAGGAGTCATAGCCGTCGCCATTGCGTCGGTGTGCAACCTTTACCGTCCACGAAAGGGTTCCCCCGAATTCACGCGGCGTCCAACGCGCACGACCCTGCTCGATCGTCAGGTCTCCGTCGGCTTCGAGGTCCGAGACGCGGTCGTCAAACCGCATCGTCAACTGCCGTAGCAAGGACCGGGATTGCGCTACGCGCATGGAGACAGTGACGGTGCCGTGTGCCGGATTCGCGGTCACGACGTATTCGACGCGATAACGGAGCGGGTCCGCAGGCGCGTCCGGGTCGGCCACCTGCGTGCCACAGGCAGCAAGCAGCAGCACAATGGCGCCGAGTGCGCCAACTTTTAAACTTGGGATGCAGTTCATACGGCCTTCAGCATTACATGCGTATTCTGGGCGCAATGATAGCCCAGCATGCACGCAGAATTCGCCGTGTCGCCACAATCCTTCTGGTGACCTCGGCTATTGCGGCATGCTCATCGGCACCGCCCGCGCGCGACAACACGGGCCTGACCGCAGCCTCCGTCGCAAGGGGGCAGGTCGGGGTACCGTATCGTTACGGGGGCAACACGCCCGCCGGCTTCGATTGCAGTGGCCTCGTGCAGTATTCCTACGCTGCCGTTGGCGTCTCTATTCCACGCACAACATCGGGGCAGTGGGCTTTGATGGACCCGGTTGCCAGGGACGATATGCGCGCGGGAGACCTGTTGTTTTTCAAGATCTCGGGGAAGATGTCGCACGTCGGCCTGTACCTGGGCGACGGCCGTTTCGTGCACGCGCCGTCGAGCGGCAGGGCAGTCTCGATCGAAAGCCTGCGCTCGGGCTTTTACAGGAAGGCGTTCATTCGCGCCGGGCGACCCTAGGCTGATTCCTCTTCCTGGACGATGAACGAGTGCAGCGTGTCTGCCAGGTTCTTGCAGGCTTTTGACTGCGTGCGTGCGATGAATGGCAACGGGATGACGAGCGCTGGCATGAATGACGTGCCGCTGACATCGGCTGAAATGGTGCCTGCCGATTCGAGGCCCTGCAGATCCCACACCGACGCGTCGTAGTCGGCATCGTTTTGCCACCAGGCAAAGCCGAAGCAGCCACCGCCGCCCGGACCTGCGGCACAGGACAGGCTGCCGCCGCCGGCAACCCGGTCCGTTTCGCCATCGAGCCAGATAATGTAGCGAACACCCTGTTCAGCGATGCGCTCGGCGACGCCGGGGCGGTCCATCAGCTTGGCGAGATTCTTCGTCTCGGCCGGCGCCGTGCGCGGCTCGAACCACGGGAACAGGGAATCCACGAACTGATCGTGCGGGATCACGTTGAGGCCATGACGGCCACGAGACAGGTTGCTCTCGATGCAGCGTATGTACTTCAGCTCTGTCTCGTTACCGAGGTGGTAGCTCTTGGCCATGATGACGACCGTTTCGCCTTCATTGATTCCGGTGCTGCTGGTCCTGGCATCGACGATGGTGGAGGTCACACAGCCAGTCGCGATAACGGTAGCCGCAAGCAGACCGCCCAGGCGGATAATCGTACGCACATTACTCATCAGTGTTTCCTTCGAGGGCGGTGGTTTGCACCTCGGCTTTTTCTGTCTTGTCCGTCTTCGGCGGCAGGATAGGCGCTATGGGCGCACTCGGCGCGTCCTTCAATGAGCTGATCCGCGTGACGTTGTCGAATTTCATGATCATCAATGCGGCCGCATCGCGCATCGCGAGGACTGCGGCTCGCTGCAATGCCTTGTCACCTCCCATCGTCGTGGTCTGGCTCTTGCCGTAGGCGGCAACCGGCCAGTTGGACGTGAGATTGCCGTCACGATCGTAGACTTTCAGTCGATAACGGATCCACACGGCGAATGCGTCCGTGTTGCTCTGGCCGGGCGTCGAAAATTCGAAGGCATCGATGCTCGGTTCGATCAGCGCATCCAGCGCCATCAGCTGCGGATCGTCATTCGGTCCCAGTATCGTGACGTCGGAGAACATGTAGGCGAACAGCTGCTCGAACAGCGCGGCATTGGAGCGGCCGAGGTCAATCGACCACTCCTCGTGGCCATATACCATTTCTTCATGAACATAGTGCTCGAACTCCGGGGGCATTCGAACCCCTACGGACATATTGATCTGTTCGAGCAACGGTTCCGGGATAGTGGGTGTCTTGAGCGTTACGTTGGAGCCGCAGCCGCTCAGCAGCCCCGTCAGGAGCAGCGCAGGTAGTACAGTACGAGTCATTCCATTCAAGTAGACGTATCCGGCAGCCGATTTCGGTCATTCAGCCCCTATATGAGAGCGCTTGCAGGCGTTAGAGTTCCGCCTTCTGCACCGAAATTTGTCTCGCCTCCACTGTAGTGTGGCGGGCAGCGAGAATCAATGCACCAGGTCACGTGATTTCGTAACAATGCCCAGACCCAAAATTCTTGTATTTCAGCACGTTCCCTACGAGCCTCTCGGCACGCTCGACCCGCTGCTCAAGGAATCCGGATTTCGCATCCGCTATGTCAATTTCGGGCGCAACCCCGATGAGCGGCCGGTGCTCGATAAGTATGCGGCGCTGATCGTTCTCGGCGGGCCGATGAACTCCGACCAGATCGACACCTACCCGAACCTGCAGACCGAGATCGAGCTGATCCGTGAGGCGGCAGACAGGGACATGTCCGTGCTCGGCATTTGTCTCGGCGCGCAATTGCTGGCCAGGGCGCTCGGCGGCTTGGTGAGCAGGAACCCGGTGCGGGAAATCGGGTGGTACGACGTTGAACTGACGCCTGAAGGCGCAGAAGACCCGGTGTTATCAACATTTGCTCCGCGGCAAGAGGTTTTTCAGTGGCATGAGGACGGCATTACCCTGCCGGACGACTGCGTTCATCTCGCACGGTCACCCGCGAGCGAAGTGCAGGCTTTTCGGCACGGTGAGCATGTGTATGGCTTGCAGTTTCACCTCGAAGTCGACAGTTCATTGATCGAGCGCTGGCTGACCGTGCCGGACAACCAGCAAATCCTGGAAGCGGAGTCTGGCAACATCAACCCGGACGAGGTCAGGGCGCAGACCGGCGAGCGCATTGCAGACCTGCAGGCACTTAGCCGCCAGACATTTGGTCGCTGGATCGATCGCTTCGAGATGTCCCCGAAACGGCGGCGGTTGCCGTCGCGCTAGCCCGGGCGCCACTCGAGCGGTGCTTCCTGCATCAGGGCGACCTGCTCGCGCAGCGCAAGGACGTGGTCTTCCCAGTAGCGCTGCGAATCGAACCACGGAAACGCCATCTTGAAGGCCGGGTCCTCCCAGCGCCTCGCGATCCAGGCCGCATAGTGCATGATGCGCAGGCTCCTGAGCGCCTCCACAAGGTTGAGTTCGCGCGTATCGAAATGGCGAAACTCGGAGTAACCGGCGAGCAGGGCGTCGAGTTGCGGAGCCTGCTCATCCTTGTCGCCTGACAGAAACATCCACAGATCCTGCACGGCGGGTCCGTGGCGCGTGTCGTCGAGATCGACGATGTGCAACTGCTCGCCCTGCACGAGCACGTTACCCGGGTGAAAGTCGGCGTGGATCCGAAACTCGTCGACGTGGCCCGTGCGCGAGTAACAGGCTTCAACCTCGTCGAGGACCAGCTCCGCCACGCTCTCGTAGGCGGGGCGCAAATCCGGCGGGATGAAGTCGTGTTCAAGCACGAATTCCAGTGAGTCTGTTCCGTAACTGTCAATTCCAATCGACGGCCGGTGC
>JARRLQ010000041.1:0-16225 GCA_037386905.1 Woeseiaceae bacterium | reverse complement strand
TCTTCAATCGTGCGCTCGACACTCAGCTTGATTGCATCGTAGATGTGCAAACCGCCCTCCTCATCCGAGACGACCAGCTTTGGCTCGTCACTCTGCGTCACATACAAGCCGTAGGCCGGTGTTTCGAGCTCGATACGCTCGAGACGACGTTGCTGGTAGATGTCGTACACCCAGATCTCGGTGCCGGGCTCGTGGTGCGAGTAGTCTTCCTCGGGCTTGTGCATCAACAGGTACATCAGGCCCGTGTCCTTGTGCACGGTGCCGAATTCACCGCCGCCGGCACGCCAGGCCTGGTCGTCTTCATCATCGCCCTGCAATGACCAGGCATCGCCGATTTCGATGTCGGAGCCATCGACCGTAAGCGAATAGGCCTGGCCGGCATGGGTCATCAGCAGCCACCCTTCTGCTGTCTGTATCGGACGATCGAAGATCGGGTCCTCGAGCACCTCGAAGAACTTCTTGCTGCGCTTCCGGCTGGCCTCGTTGCCCTGGTCGTCGAGCTGGATCAGCTGCAGCGTTCCATCACCGCAGATCATCACGAAGCCATGTTCATTGACCGGCATGATCATTGCGCAGCCCGGTGTCGAGACTTCGCTGGCAAATTCACGATCTTCGACATCGACGACCGTGACCGACTGCGCAGGCGTCATATTGAAAACGAGGAAGTGCCGTTGGTCGCCAAGCAGAGCAACATGGTGACGAAAACCGAGCACGGCGATTTTCTGCGGTATCTCGATCTCGGCAACCGGCGACAGGTTTTCGAAATCGTAAATCGTTACGACATCGGTGCGATCGCCGTGGACTCCGCGGGAAAAGTAAGATTCCGGAGCATAGAACTGACGCCGTTCGCGATCGACCTCGAAAGACGACGTATAGTTGCTCAGCGAAATCAGGCCCTGCATTTCCCCGGTGTCGGCGTCATAGATATAAGCGCCATTCCGGGTTCTGCCCATAATCCAGTTCTTGCCTGGATCGGACATCGTCGCAGTTCCGACAAGTTCGGGCGCAAGCTGCGCGTGCAGAGGTTGAGCCCAGAGCAACAGGCATGATGCAGCGAGGAGGATGACACGCATTATTGTTTTCTCCCTGGAGGGACGTGATTTATTCCGCCATCGACGCGAAAGTCTATCACTGAATTCAGGGTTTTAGTCCACAAGATTCGAATGCCGCGCGAATCCCGGCTTTTTCGGCCTCCGTCAGCTCCAGCATCGGCGGCCGCACGCGTCCGCCTACCTGCCCGAGCAATTCCTGCCAGTACTTGCCGAACGCCTGCGGCTTGTCCGCAGGTTTGGACTTTGCCATCGCCTCGCGAACCGGGTTGAGGCTGTCGCGTACACGGCGTGCTTCTTCGAACTTGCCAGCAAACGCGAGGCGCGTGTACTCGTCCATGCGCTTGTCGTTCCTGGTCTGCAGATGGTACGGCGGTGAAGAACACAGGTAGAGCTGCCAGCCGAGCTCCTCGATGTTGTCCAGCCACTCGTCTTCCGATGACGTGGACACCAGGATCTTATCCCCTGCCATGTGCGTGAGCTGCACGTACATGGCGCGGGGAACCGAATACTTGATGGCGACAATATTGGGCAGCTCGGCAATCCGCGCACACTCCTCCGGCTGCATCAGGTAACCGGAGTCGGGGTGGCTCCACATGGCGATACCGATATCGAGTCGGTCGCACAGCGCCTTGTAGTACTGGTAGAGGACTTCGCCGCGCTCATGGACGAAGCTCAGTACGGGCGCGTGAACGACGATGTAATCCGCGCCGCAGTCCTGCGCATGGAGCGCGAGCTCGAGTACCGTGTCGAAGTTCTGGTCCGACACCGAAACAATGACGCCCGCATTGCCGCCACACTCATCAACAGCGATCTCGAAATTGCGCTTGCGCTCATCGAGGCTCATCGAGAAAAACTCGCCCTGCTTTCCCGCAATGAATAATCCCTGGATATCGAGATCGTCGATCCAGTGGCGGATATTCGAGCGCAACCCGGCCTCATTCAGCGACAGGTCGTCATTAAACGGGTTCAGGGCTGCCGCCCAGATCCCGCGCATATTCTCGCGGGCGTAGTCCTTGGCGTCGAGCTTCGAGTAGTTAATGGCGATACACCTCTTCTATAATCGATCCTTTATATCGTACCCGACTGCTCCTATGAGTACTTACCCGGAACTGAATCTCTACATCAATGGCGAGTGGCGCAAAGCCGCCAGCGACCTGCCCGTGCTGAACCCGGCGACCGAAGAAGAGATCGGACGCCTGCCGCACGCGGACAAGAGCGACCTCGACGACGCGCTGGACGCGGCTGTCAAAGGATTCGAAAAGTGGCGTCACGTGGCACCTGTCGAGCGCGCCAATGTGCTGCTGCGCGCAGCCGCCCTGATGCGAGAGCGGCAGGAGGAAATCGCGCAGGCTATAACGGCGGAACACGGCAAGCCACTCCCCCAGGCGCGGATGGAGGTCATTCGCGGCTGCGAATTCTTCGAATGGGATGCTGGCGAGGCCACGCGCACATACGGTCGCGTCATTCCGAGTGCACCCGGCGTCAAGTACATCGTGCATCACCAGCCCATCGGCGTGGTCGCAGCTTTTTCGCCCTGGAATTTCCCGATGAGCCAGCCCTGCCGCAAGATCGCGGGTGCGGTTGCCTCGGGGTGTTCAGTCATCCTCAAGGCGGCCGAAGAGACACCAGCGGGCGCGTTGCATATCGCCCGGGCGTTGCACGATGCCGGCCTGCCGCCGGGCGTCCTGAACCTCGTATTCGGTGAGCCGGCTGAAATTTCAGACTACTTGATCCGCCAGGACCCGGTTCGGCTGGTCGCTTTTACCGGTTCTACGGCGGTCGGCAGGCACCTGACCATGCTGGCTGCCGAGAACATGACGGCGGTCCTGATGGAACTGGGCGGACATGCGCCCGTCATTGTTTGCGAGGATACCGACGTGGCAGCCGCGGCCATCAGCAGCGCTGTTCGCAAGATGCGCAACGCCGGGCAGGTGTGCACGTCCCCGACGCGGTTCTTCGTGCACGAGAGCATATTCGACGAGTACACCGACAGGTTCGTGCAGCGCGCGAGACAGACGGTGGTCGGCAATGGTTTCGACGCAGGGGTCGAGATGGGACCGCTCGCGAACGAGCGCCGCCCCCCCGCACTTGCCGACCTCGTCGAGGACGCTGTCTCCCGGGGCGCCGAGCTCAGGACCGGCGGCAAACGCATGGGAGACAAAGGCTATTTCTTCGAGCCGACAGTGCTGGCCAACGTGCCGCAAGACGCACAGGTCATGCAGGTCGAGCCGTTCGGACCGTTGGCCGTCATCAACCCGGTTGCCTCGCTCGAGGAAGGCATCGAGCAGGCAAATTCGGTGCCGTACGGCCTTGCCGCCTATGGGTTCACGAACCGTGCTGACTACGTCGATCGCATGATCGAAGGTATCGAGGCCGGCAACGTGTCGATCAACACGCTCGAGGCGTCGCTACCTGAAACTCCCTTCGGCGGCGTCAAACACAGCGGTTATGGCCGCGAGGGTGGCACTGAGGGTCTTCACAACTACATGATTGTAAAGAATATTTCCCACAGCGTGTCGATCGTCTAGAGATCCGTTCGAATCGCGAACAGCTCCGGGAAGAAGCTCGTTTCGATGGCTTTCTTCAGGAACGGCACACCTGACGAGCCACCCGTGCCCGGACGACTGCCAATGATGCGCTGCACCGTGTACATGTGCTTGAAGCGCCAGTTCTGGAATGCGTCTTCGATGTCGACGAGTTTCTCAGCCAGTTCGTAGAGCTCGAAGTACTCCTCCGGGTTCTTGTAAATCGAGAACCATGCCTCCCTGACCGAGTCATCAGCTTCATACGGCAGGCTGAAGTCGCGTTCGAGCACCTGTGCATCGATGCTAAAACCCGCTTCGTTCAGTCGCTGCAATACGACGTCATACAGGCTCGGCTCTTCCAGCACTCTCATCAGTTCCGCATAGACATCTGCGTCATGGCGATGAACCTGGACGAGCTTCCTGTTCTTGTTGCCGAGCAGGAATTCGAGTTTGCGGTAGCAATAGGACTGGAAGCCCGATGCCGGGCCGAGCGCATCACGAAATTTGAGGTAATCCACCGGCGTCATCGTCGACAATATCGACCAGGACTGGGTCAGCTGCGTCAGGATCAGCTTGACCCGCGCGATCACCTTGAACGCGTGTCGGTAATCGTTTTCCCGGACATTGCGAATGGCCGCTTCAATTTCATGCCCGGCCAGCTTGAGCCATAGTTCGCTCGCCTGGTGGATGATGATGAACAACATCTCGTCATGCTCATCACTGAGACGGTGCTGCGCATTCAGAATACTGTCGAGGTTGAGGTACCTGCCGTAGGTCATACGACCTTGAAGGTCGGTATGGATACTCTTCTCGAGGGCCCTGTAATTCTTCGGTCTCTGGCTCATGGCCGATCTCCAAATTTCTCGGTGGCCAGCTCGTGCAGCCGGTCCATGACGAATTGTTCGTCCCAGTTCTGTTCGATATCCGGCAACTGCATGATCTTGTCCATCACTGCCTTTTGCTCGTCGCCGACACGCAGCGCCTCGGCATACGGGACGTCGGGTGAAAATGTCACCATCGAGTAGAGCGGCGTCCATAGCTCGGGGAAGCGCTTGCTGAACTTGGCCTCGATCATCTTGCGCAGCTGGAACATCTTGTCGCCCGAAAGATCGCTCATTTCAATGAAATTGCGCTTGGACAATTCAGCAATTGCATCACCATTCGGCTTGCGCGCATTTTCATAAGCCGGAAAGATTTCGTCCCAGTTGTGTTCGTGCGCGGCGATCAGGCGATTGAGTTCTGCGCAATCTTCAAATCCGCAGTTCATGCCCTGGCCATAGAACGGCACGATCGCGTGTGCCGCATCGCCTATCAGCCCGACCTTGCGGTTGAACGACCAGGGGAATACATGGACGAGAAACAGGGGCGACGCCGTCTTTTCCATGAACGTTTCGATGGGATCTTCAAGGTGCTCCATCGCATCGCCAAAGTTGTCGCTGAAAAATCGCTCGATGTCGGCACGCTCCTGCAACGACTCGAATGACGGGTCACCCGAATAGTTCAGGAACAGCGTACAGGTGAATGTGCCGTCAGGATTCGGCAGCGCGATCAGCATGAAGTGCTTGCGCGGCCAGATATGCAGCGCATTCTTCTCCAGCCTGTGCGAACCATCGGCATTCGCCGGGATGTTGAGCTCGATGTAACTCTGCGGCATGTAAGTCTGGCTATAGCTGAAACGCGGCAGGTTGTGTGCGAGACGACGGACCTTCGAGTGCGCGCCGTCCGCTCCGAACAGGTAATCAGCTTCGACGATGATCTGCCTCTCGCGGGGCACCTGGAATACAGCCTGCGCTGTCTTGAAATCCACGTCCACCAGGTGATGCTCGAAATGCGTTTCGATATTCGGCTCGGCGTCCGCAATCCTGAGCAACTGCTCGTTGATCCCACCTCTCGATACAGACCAGATCGCATCACCCTCCTTGCCATATGGCAGCGCGCTGAGCTCGCCATCCACACTGTGGACCGCGCGGTGATACATCGGAATCGCCTGCTCTTTGGCTTCGGAGCTGATGCCGATTTCTGCCAGGGAGTGCCAGCCGCGGTCGGAGAGCGCGATGTTGATCGACTTGCCCTGGTAGATGTTCGTTACGCGTGAATCCGGGCGGCTCTCGTACAGGCCAACGGAATAACCATGTCGGGCCAGCAGGATTGCCAGCAGCGATCCGACTGGCCCACCGCCTGCAACTGTAAATTTCGCCCTTGTCATGCTTTATCCCTGGGACAGCAGCCGGCGCATCACTGTGCCGAAGTTGAATACGTCTTCAAATGAGTTATACAGCGGCACCGGCGCCATACGGATGATGCACGGCTCGCGAAAATCGGCAATGATGCCGGCCGCAATCATGTCGTCAAAGAGCTTTCGTTCACGGCCCGCAATGTCCACCGAGACCTGGCAACCGCGCTGCCGGGGGTCCCTGGGTGTGATGATGCTGATGTTGGCATCGGGAAACTCTTTCGCCAGCTGGTCGATCGTGAATTCGAGGTAGCCGGTCAGCTTCTCGCTTTTCTCCCGCAACGCGGTCATGCCGATTTTCGAGAACAGTTCGAGCGACGCCTTCATTGCGGCCATGCCCAGTATCGGCGCATTGCTGAGCTGCCAGCCTTCAGCACCCTCCATTGGCTGAAAACCCGGCTGCATCTGAAAGCGAGTTCGCTTGTCATGCCCCCACCAGCCACCGAATCGTGGCAGGTCGAAACTGCGGCCGTGTTTCTCATGCACGAAAATGCCACCGACATTACCGGGGCTCGAGTTCAGGTACTTGTAGGAACACCAGGCGGCAAAGTCCACATTCCAGTCGTGCAGCGACAGCGGCACGTTGCCGGCTGCGTGCGCAAGATCGAACGCGGCGACCGCGCCAACCGCGTGAGCCGCTGCCGTGAGCCGCGGCATGCTGAACAACTGCCCCGTGAAGTAATTGACGCCGCCGAAAAACACCATGGCGACCGTATCGGCGTTGTCCTCGATGGCTGCGAGGATGTCCTCCTCTCGAATGAGCCGCTCGCCGTCCCGGGGTGCGATCTCGATGATGGCATCGTCCGGGTCGAATCCGTGAAACTGCGCCTGCGTCTCCAGCAGGTAGCGGTCCGACGGGAACATCTTCGCTTCACTGATGATCTTGTAGCGTTCTTTCGTCGGGCGATAAAAAGACACGAACAGCAGGTGGATGTTGGTGGTCAGCGAGTTCATGCAGACGACCTCCGACTCCCTCGCGCCGACGATGCCGGCCATCGGCGGCGTCAGCAGTTCGTGATAGCTGTACCACGGGTTGGTCGAATGGAAATGTCCTTCGACGCCGTACTTCGCCCACTCATCGAGCTCCAGTTCGACGGCCGCGCGGACGGTTTTCGGCTGCAAGCCGAGCGAATGCCCGGTGAAGTAGACGAGATCGTCGGTACCGAGATCGGGAAAGTGGAATTGCTCGCGATACGCTCTTAGCGGGTCAGCCTCATCCTGCGCCCGCGCGTATTCGAGTGTGCCCTCGTACTGCAATTCAGCTCCCGTTCGGCGGCGGAATCGATACCCACCCTTGCGGAACATCCTTGCCGGGGTGCCTGGCGCCGCATTCGGGACAGGTGCGCGCCGAGTCGTCGGCATAGAACGCCTGGTAAAGCGGCGGCAGGTCGTCAACGATTGATTGCAGCAATACTTCGACACGGTGCACGAGGCTGCCGCATTCGAAGCAATACCATTCGAACGCGTCTTTTTCGCCCGGCGGTCGCTTGGGCTCGATGACCAGCCCAACGCTGCCTTCCATGGGGCGCTGTGGCGAATGGCGCACATGCGCGGGCAGCATGAAGATTTCGCCTTCGCGGATGACGACGTCGTAAAACTCGCCGTCATCGAATACCTTCAGGACCATGTCACCTTCGAGCTGGTAAAAGAACTCGTCGACCGGATCGTCGTGATAATCCGTGCGCTGGTTTGGCCCTCCGACGACAAACGCCATCATCTCGGCATCTTCCCAGATCTGCTTGTTGCCCACGGGCGGCTTCAGCAAATGCCGATGCTCGTCGATCCAGTTCTGAAAATTGAATGCAGCCAGTTTCGCCATCGTCGATTGCCCTCCGTCAGATAACGATGCGTGACGTCGGTCGTAGTATCTCACGCACCACGCTCATTGCTGTAATCGCGGACGAGCGCGGATTGTCAGGCAGCGACCGGCCCTCTATCCGGAACTCGAAGCGGCCGAAGTCACCCTCCGCCACGATCTCGTGCACATTGCGTTCCACGCCCGGGTCAGCGATGAGTTCAACCCGGGTCTCGTCGAACCCGATCCCGGCCAGGGCCACGGATGCAGCGACATTTGCATTCTTGGGGTACTCGAGCGCGGCGTCACGCGCACAGCCCGAAAAATGCACGGCGGCCTCGGTTAGCTTGTCGAGGTCCAGCTTGTCCTCGGCCGGTGAGCCGCGCCAACCCATTGGTGGCTTGCGGCCCCGGTAAGTCACTGCCACGAGATCACCGATGCTTGCCGACGACAAGGCATCCAGAGCGCCGATCGCACCCGAAACCACTCGCAGCTGCGAACTGCCCTCCCTCGTCGCCTCGGCCAGGTCCGCATACAATTGCGCATCGCCCAGAGCCCCGGACGATACCGTTACGACGTCAATGCCGCGCGAGAGTAGCCCGGGGCCGTGCTGCCTCAGAGCCGGGTGCCCGGCACAGTCGACGGCGACGTCGGCACGGGCCTTCAGGTCGCCAAATTCGTGGCCAATTTGGACGTTTTCACCAAACACCTGGCGTGCACGCTCCTCCATCCCGGGCTCCACCAGCGCGGCACCGATTTTGACCTCACTGTGATCGGCCAGATAGCGGGAGACCGCCCCGGCGATCGCGCCACAGCCTATGACCGTGATTGTCTGCATGTATTTACCCGGTAGCGCAAAAACCAGCCAAGACTCTACAACAATCGCAGCCTCGAACACGCCCCGCCTTAGGTTCTTTTCCGGATTGCCCTTCGCAGGCCGTGGCAGTACGTTCTTCGGGAGAGCCGGACAAAGGTGATTGCAATGTCGGATCAGGAATCAAGCAACCTCTCGCTGCTGGACCAGGCCAAGGGCGCCGAGAAGCTGTTTCTCGCGGGGCGCCGAAGCCATGAAGCCGAGCTGGAAAGCGCTGTAAATATGTTCCTCGAAATCCTGCGCGGATTCGAGAGTTTCGATTTCCTTGGTCCATGCGTGACGGTGTTCGGGTCCTCCCGCTTCGGGGAAAATAATCAGTACTACCGGCTGGCCCGTGAGATGGGGAGTGCGCTGGCCAAGGCCGGCTTCGCGGTTATGACTGGCGGTGGCCCTGGCATCATGGAAGCCGCGAATCGCGGTGCAAAGGAAGCCGGCGGCCTGAGCATCGGCTGCAACATACACTTGCCCAGGGAGCAAAAGCCGAACCCTTACCTGGATAAATTCATTCTCATGGAGCATTTTTTCATTCGTAAGGTCCTGCTGGTGAAGTACTCATCTGCGTTCGTCGTCATGCCGGGCGGCTTTGGCACGCTGGATGAGGCCTTCGAAGTAGCCACCCTGATCCAGACGGGCAAGCTCGAGCGCTTCCCGATCGTGGGTATGGGCCTCGATTTCTGGTCTCAACTAAGGGGATTTGCACGCGAGACCATGCTCACTTCCGGTGTCATCAGCGAGGAAGACATCGCATTTGTGCATCCGGTCGCAAGCGTCGACGAAGCGATGCAGATCATCACGGCCTGACGCTCCGGCGCTACCAGTCTTTCAGGGGCCAGTTGGTTGGCGATTCCGGGGGCCAGGCAAGATTCCCGTCTGCAATGAGCTGCGCATAGTTGGGGGTGGCATCAAGATCGAAAGGCGCCCCGCACTGACATGCATGTACAGTCCGCATCAGGATCAGGTATCCAAAGCGGGCAGCGTCGATTTCAGCCGCGATCTCGTTTGCCTTTTCCCGGTCCCCAGCGACAGCAAACGCCCCTAAGAGACCGTCTGATTGAGTAGCAACAGCTTCGTACCTGTCCAGGAGTTCCTGCGCCTCCCGGGCATTTCCCTGCGCTGCGGCTATTCTGTGCAGCCTCGACAAGCGCGCCGTCTCCGCACGAAACTCGGTCTCGACGAGCGCTCTCGCCTCCTCGTATCGGCCCGCTCCCATGAGGCCCTCAACGAGCTCCATGGTCATCAACCGGTGTCCGGTCATTTCGAAACCGCGCCTGGCCGTTTCGATTGAGGCGTCGAATTCGCCCAGCCATTGGCTGGCCGATGACGACGTCATCCAGCCCGAGAAAGACAAAGGGTCGCACTCGATAAAGCGTTGCATTAGCTGGCGCACTTCGGCGGCTTTGCCGAACGGACTCGTAATCTGCTCCGGCCAATTGGGCTGGTAGCAGCTGTTCTCCTCCACTATGCGGGCGAACCTGGACTCTATACCGCGCCACCTGCCCGTAAGAAGATCCAGGTCCCAGGCGTACGCAATCCGGCGCCCGTCGTCGGGCGCAAAACGCATCGCGTTAGTCAGGTCATCCTCAATGCTCTGCATCAACGCAATCAGCTCGTCATCCGAAAGGCTGCTACCGGCAGCCTCTTCCATCAGCAAGTGTGTGAAATAATCTGCGTGGTAGGAATAGGCGTCAGAAAAGTTGGGCGCCAGTGCCATCGTCGTTTCAAACCACTCGTTGGCGGCGAGCAATAGATCCGTCTGCCCTCGCGCGCCGTGCGCGTCGTCGAATTTCTCGATGCCCCTCTGGAACGCTACGTAGGCTTCCGGGTTCTGCAAACCGACCGAGCGCATCTTCTCCAGTTGGTCCTCATCGAGGACGACATCAAGCGCGTTCGCAATTTTCTCCGCGATGTCAGTCTGTACACCGAAGACGTCCTTGCTGTCATGGTCGTAGGTTTCGGACCACAGGTGGAAACCGTCGTCTGCGCGAATCAACTGGGCGGTGACGCGCAGGCGATCGCCCGAACGGCGCACTGAACCTTCGACGACATGTGCGACACCGAGCGCGGCCGCGATCTCGGGAATCGGGTCGTCCTTGCCCTTGAAATGGAACGCCGACGTCCTGGCGGTAACCAGTAACTCGGGAATCCGGGTCAGGGAATTGAGGATTTCCTCGGTCAGGCCATCGGCAAAATACTCGTCGTCGGGCCCGCTGCTCATGGCAACGAACGGCAGTACAGCAACCGATTTGTCGGTATTGGCGAAAACCGGCGCTGGCTCGCGCTGCAACAGGAACTTGTCGACCAGCAGGATGCCGACGGCCGCTGCCAGCACGATCATGATCGTGCGATTCAGCTTGCGGCCTGTATGCTGCGTAATCGAGTTTTCACGAGCGACTTCCTTCTCCCGCCTGATGCCTTCAGGCGTGAGTTCGAACGCCCAGGCAAACAGAATGGCAAATGGAAAACCGACGGCAACGGCAAGCAGGAAGACCTGCATAACCCAGTCAGGCGCCGAAGTGCTCTCCAGCACCAGTTCCACTACCTGCAACACTAGCCATCCCGCCGCGAGATAGGCGAGCGCGACACGAAATACGTTGCGTCGTTTGAGTTCCTGGAATAGCTGGCTCAAGGGATTCTCGATTCTTGGCTTTGCCAATCGCTCAAGATAGCAGAATTCGTGCCGGGAATGAGTGGCATGTTACGCAATCTCCTTTCGCCCGTTTGTTGCGTCTATACTCCTGACGGTGCCATTCGTCATGGCCCTTTTCCTGATTGGAGCGAACTGTATGATCCATCACAAGTCGGCCGCACTATTTCTCACCGCAATCCTGTTGATAACGATCGTGCCGAGTCATGCGGCATCGCACACCGAGGCTATTGCTGCGGCCGCTCAGCAATTCCTCCAGTCTCTCGATGAAGAGCAGCGCAAGAACGCGATGCTGCCACTGGACACGAATGAACGGGCTACGTGGTCGAACCTGCCGATCATCATGGTTCAACCGGCTGGTGTGCTAGTCAAGGATATGACCGACGAGCAGCGACGAGCAGTCCATCGGCTGATGCGGGCCACGATGTCGAGCCAGGGTTACGCAAAATTTTCCGGCATCATGCTGCTCGACGATTTGCTGCATCAGATCGACTCGCAGGCATTGCAGTCGAATGAAGATCGCCGCGAAGACGCGACAGCCAGGGCGTTTGTCGCCACCCGTTCCTACGAGAACTACGCAATAGCGATATTCGGTGATCCGGGCGATGCCAACTGGGGCTGGAAGATCGCCGGTCACCATGCCGCGGCGAATTTCACGATCTCGGAAGGCCGGCTGTCATTCACGCCCACGTTTCTCGGCAGCAGTCCGATGGAAGTTCAAAACGGGAGGTACGCGGGCCTGATGGCGCTCTCGCAGGAGGGGCAGCGAGGCATCGACTTCATGAACTCGCTGGACAGTGCGCAGCAAGAACAGGCAACGGTTGCGGACGAGGCAACACGCGACGTCTTCGAGGGACCTGGACGCCGCAACAGCCTCGAGAACCATGAAGGGCTGCAACTGGAGAAATTAAACGAAGAGCAAAAGCGACTGCTGCACAGGCTGATCGCCGAGTACCTGCACAATGCCGATCATGACGCCGCGCATGCACAGATGGCCGCTATCAGGGAAGCAGGCTGGGAAAAGTTGTGGTTCTCGTGGCGTGGGCCCGTGGCGGCAGACAGCAGGTTCTACTACCGCGTCCACGGCCCTCGTATCCTGATCGAATACAATCGCCAGAACGCCAATCATGACCACAGCATCGTCCGTGATCCGTCCAATGACTACGGCGAAGACTGGCTGGGAAAACACTACGAAGAGCATCATCCAAGCTTTGAGCAGGCAATAGAAAATGCACGCCGCCGTGCGGCTTCTCAATCGGCCACTGAGGAGAACTAGCGTCTAGTCGACTTGCTCGCTCCTGCGGGCAATGGCCCTGGCGGTACCGCGAAATATGAACGAGTGGGCTGGAAGCGTCACGTACCAGTAAAGCAGCCCCCAGACACCTGCCGGATGCCAGTAGGCGTGTACGGAAATTCGACGTTCGTCAGCAAGATCCGTAATAGTGAACTCGAGCACGCCAGCGCCTGGTGCTTTCATTTCCATCAACAGCGTGAGTCTTTTGTCCTGCTCGAGGCCGATGACACGCCAGGAGTCGATAACATCGCCGACACGTAACGTGTCCGCCCGTCGGCGGCGGCGAAAACTGGGACCGCCCAGGATCCAGTCGCATGTGCGGCGCAACCACCATAGCGGGCGCGCGTAGAAGAAATCCCCGGATTCGCCAATGCCGTTAAGGATGGACCAGATACTCGATGCCGTTGCTACGGTTCCTGCAGATCCTTCTTCCTGTTTCGAGTAATAGCTGTACGCGGGATCGAAACTTTCCCTGGGTAGCGCATTTTCTGCCCAGTGTGCCGGCAGCGCGTGTTGCCGGTCAGCCTCGAGGGCTTCGGCAACGGCAGCGTCGAAGCCCAGTAAATCCTGCGGTATCAACCGGGCAAGCCGCTGGTCTTTTGCCACCACATCCTGTGACAGGCCCTCGATCAATGCCCGTGACAGGTTGGTCGGCACTGATGTCACAAGCCGCAACCAGTAAGACGATAACCGCGGTGTCAGAACGGGTACCGGGATAATGAGAGGCCGCTTTCCCACAAGGGCGCCGTAGCGCAGCATGATCTCCTTGTAAGTCAGGACATCCGGACAACCGACGTCGTAGACCTGGCCCGCCGTTTCCTCGTGCTTTGTTACGTCCGCCAGGTAACGCAGCAGGTTGGAAAGTGCGATCGGTGTCGATTTTGACGACACCCATCTTGGCGTAATCATGATCGGCAGATGATTGACGAGGTCACGAATGACCTCCCAGGCGGCAGAACCGGGCCCGATGATCATCCCTGCCCGGAGCTCCGTCACCGGCACTGTGCCGTCGCGAAGAATATCGCCCGTCTCGCTGCGTGACCTCAGGTGCGCGGAAAGCGGCGTCTCGGGTGTCAGGCCGCCCAAGTATACGATTCGGCGAACCTCTTGCCGCGCCGCGGCCGCGGCAAAATTACGGGCCGCAACCGCGTCCAGTTCAGGGAATGAACTGCCCGCCGCCATCGAATGCACGAGGTAATAGGCTGTATCGACACCCTCTAATGCCGTTTCCAGGCTGGCCGGCTCGAGCGCGTCGGCCTGGCACAGCTCGGCGTCACCCCAGCCCCGCCCCTGCAGAACTTCGATATTCCTGGACGAAGCGCGGACGCGCCGCCCTTCGCGCAGCAGGAATGCAACCAGGTTGGTGCCGATGTAACCGCTTGCACCGAATACGAGATCGATTCTCGACGATTCATCATTCATTTCGTCCCGACCGTAATTCAGGACGAGTACGCGAACAATAGCTGTTACTAACTGTTACGCCGTAGCCCGGTCGGGATGTTTGTCGCCGCCAGAAAGGCTGGCAAGGAATTCGAAAAACTCGGCACTCGACTTGGGCTTGCCAAACAGGAAGCCCTGGATGTGATGGCAGCCATGACGACGCAGGAATTCCAGCTGCTCACGCGTCTCAACGCCTTCCGCCACCACGCGCAGCCCCAGTTGCGTCGACATCGCAAGAATAGCGGCACAAATTGCTGCATCGTCCGCGTCATTATGCAGGTCCTTGACGAATGAGCGGTCAATCTTGATCGTATCTATCGGGAATCGCTTCAGGTAGCTGAACGAAGAATAACCCGTGCCAAAATCGTCGATGGACAGGGACACACCGGATTTCTTCAGCGCTTTCAATTCAACAAGCGTCTTTTCCACATCATGAAGCAGCACACTTTCCGTAATTTCGAGTTCGAGAAGATCAGCCTTGATGCCGGCATTCTGGATGGCGTCCGCGACATCGTGGCCAAGGTTGCCATCGCGGAACTGGTGGCTCGAGATATTGACGGAGACCGGCACTGCACCAACGGCCGAAGCCGTCCACTTGTGAACCTCCCGACAGGCCTCTTGTAACACCCACTTGCCGATAGGGACGATAAGGCCAGTTTCTTCTGCAATCGGGATGAAGTCGCCCGGCGGGATGTCTCCCCGGGTCGGATGCTTCCAGCGCAGCAAAGCCTCTGCGCCGACCAACCTGCAACTCTGCGCGTCAACCTTGGGCTGGAAGTGCAACGTGAACTGGTTCTTGTCGATCGCTGTCCGCACGAGGTTTTCGAGATCCAGCCTGTGCAACGACTTCGTGCGCATCGTCTCTGAATAGAACTTGTAATTGTTGCGCCCCAGGTTCTTCGCGCTGTACATGGCCGAGTCTGCGTTCATCAGCAGCTGTTCACCCGTATTACCGTCCTGCGGATACAGCGCGATACCAATGCTCGGCGTGACGACGAATTGGTGACCACCGCAGGAGAACGGTGGCGTGAGTGCGCCGATGATGCGTTTCGCGATTGCCCCGACCGTTTCCTCCGATTCGATGCCGTATAGCTTGATCACGAATTCGTCACCGCCGAGTCGGGCGAGGCGTATCGTCTCGCTGTCTCCATGCTGTATATGCGCAACCGAGTCCGTAGCGCGTATGCAATGAGTCAGTCGACTCGCAACGTCTTTCAGCAGCTGGTCGCCAATACTGTGACCGAGCGTATCGTTGATGCGCTTGAAGCGATCGAGGTCGACAAACAGAACGGCAAACTTCTCGTTGTTCTTCTTCGCTCGCTCAATCGTTCGTTCGAGGCTCTGACCGAAAAGCTCGCGGTTGGGAAGCTCGGTCAGCTCGTCGTAGTTCGCGAGATTGTAGATCTCGGCTTCGGCACTCTTGCGCTCGGTAATGTCGCGGACAATCGCAAGCACGGTATGTTCGTCGCGCGGGACAAAGCGCGTTTCCAGGTGAATGTCGAGCGCATCGAGTACATGTTCATAGACCTGCGGTTTGCCGGTCTCTAGCGCGCGGCTGATACAGGCGATGGCCGTGTCGTCGTTCTCGCACGGATAGAAGTTAATCTGGTTCGCCGTGGCAAGTGCCTTTAGCTGCAGCGTATGTGTCGCATCAGGACCGCTCAGGCCATGCTGCACTTCGCCATCCTCGTCGACGATAAAAATCAGGTCGGGGATGGCGCGGATGAGACCCGTCAGGTCGCTGAGCGAACGAGCGGTGCCCAGCGCGTTGTGAATACGATACGGCAGTGTAGGCAGCGCAACCGGCTTTTCGATGATCTCGGTCGCGCCCGCCAGGTAGGCGCGCTTTGCGCCGTCGGAGTCTTCCCTTCCAACAACCACGAGAATCGGTATATCCCGGCCCGCGTCTGTATTGCGGATAGCTTTGCAGACATCGAGCCCCCCGCCGCCAGACCCACCGGATTCGATGAGCACGACATTGGGCCGCGATTTCGCAACCAGCTCGGGGACAGCGCCCAGGTTCGGGACCAGAGCCATCCGCATGCCGGATCGCTCGAGGGACGAGCAGACGGCTTCCTGGATAGCCTCATCATTGAAAGCGACCAGAACCAGCGGTTTTTCCTGGTTTTTTGTGACTCCATCCATGTGACGGAAATAGCGCCCAAACGCAGTCCAATTGCAGACTGCCAGCGTATCGGGCCCACATTATGTGATCCAGGATGCAGGTCAAATACTACGGGTCCTGCGCGGGCTGCCGTGGCGCTAGATTCCCAGTTCCTGGGCCAGTTTGACCACGCGCGGGTCCTCGTGAAATCCTTTCGTCTGCGGAGTCCAGTGGAGGAGCCACGGGTACCACGGAATCTTGTCT
>JARRLQ010000040.1:0-16454 GCA_037386905.1 Woeseiaceae bacterium | reverse complement strand
GCGAGCAGGCAATCGCGAAACACCCCGTGGCTCCAGGGGAATTCGTAACTGCGGCGCTCGATATCCGACACATGCGGCAGGTCCTCGTGCCGCATAGGCCGGATCTTGACGTCGGCCTCCGGGGCAGGACGAATCATGGTGACATCTCCTGCGCCACGCGCCGCGCCATGCACAGGTCCTCCCAGGACTTGCGTTTCTGGGATGGACTACGCAACAGGTATGCCGGGTGGTACGTCACCACCAGCGGAATCTCGCCCAGGTGATGCACTGTGCCACGCAGGCGACCGACCGGCGTATCGGTATCCAGCAGCAATTGAGCCGCTATGCGACCTACCGCGACGATTATCTTTGGCTGCACGAGCTGAATTTGCCGCTCGAGGTAACCGCGGCACTGCGCAGACTCCTCCGGCTTCGGATCGCGATTGTTTGGAGGCCGGCACTTGAGAATATTGGCAATGAAAACGCTGTTTCGCCCCTGGCCGACCGCGCGCAACATCTCATCGAGCAACTTGCCTGCACGCCCGACGAACGGTTCGCCACGGCGATCTTCTTCCGCGCCGGGCGCCTCGCCGATAATCATCCAGTCCGCGCCAGGATTACCGACACCGAAGACCGTCTGGGTCCGGCTCTCGTGCAGTGCACAGCGACGGCACGAGGATACGGCTTCACGCAATTCGTCCCAGCCCTGTGAATCGGGCGCGATCACGGTTTCGGCGTCATCGACTTCGGCGTCGACGTGGTCGCGCGGCACCCATATATCGATGCCGAGCGCCTCGAGGTAGGCACGCCGTTGCTGTTCGGGCTGGATCATCCGGCTATTCTACACTCAGGGGTGTGGCACTTTCCCAATCAGGTCGGACCCGGCCTCGACGACCTGCCCCGGCCGCACGAGTATCGTACTGGCAATCGGCAGGTGCAGCTCAGCGAAGCGCGTCAGGCGCAAATAGGCGCAGCGCTGCCCCTGGCCGACACGCTCCCCGAATCGAATGAACGACTTTGGCGCCAGGCCGAAACGGTAACCGTCGAACTGCAATATGACGTTGTCGCCTTCATCAGTCTGCAGCCAGAGTGCGTTGGTCGTGTAGTCGGTAACCGCGCCGCCACTCGCCGTGCGCAGATCGAGGATCTTGCCTTCTACCGGTGCCCGGGCGGTGTATGTACCAAAGCTGTTGATGCGTATTCGAATTCGATGCGCTTCACCGTGGAACACGCCTTTGTCAGCGAGATCGACGGAAACCACATGGCCGTCGACGGGGCTCACGACACCAAGCGGCGATGCCGGGATGCTGCGGCGTGGATCGCGAAATATGAGGATCAGGACGAAAAACAGCAACGCCGATGCTATTGCGACGGCAATGTCGAGGAAACGGAGCGACAGCACGAACACGATGGCAACGACGACGAGGAAGGGAATCCCCTCCTGGGCAACGAATGGGTTACGCCTGCCTTCCAAAAACCGGACTCGCCTGTACTCGAAGAGCCGCGACCATCCCGAACTTTTGGGTTCGAGTCAATACGTTTTTGTGTATAGCGCGGCGAATGCTCTAGAATTCGCGCGTTATCTATTGAAGGTTGGTGGTCAATGCGATTTTCGGAATTTGGGCTGACGACGCTCAAGGAAGTGCCTGCGGAAGCAGAAATCGTCAGTCACAAGCTGATGCTACGGGCCGGGCTCATCCGGCGCCTGGCTTCGGGCCTGTTTACGTGGATGCCGCTAGGCCTCCGCGTGCTGCGCAAGGTTGAGGCGATCGTACGCGAGGAAATGAACCGCGCCGGGGCGCTCGAGCTGCTGATGCCGGCCGTGCAACCAGCGGAGCTCTGGCAGAAGACGGGGCGCTGGGAGCAATATGGCCCATTGCTGCTGCGCATGCACGACAGGAACGACCGCGAGTACTGTTTTGGCCCCACCCACGAAGAAGTCATCACCGATATCGCCTGCCGCGAACTGCGCAGTTACAAACAGCTGCCGGTGAACTATTACCAGATCCAGACCAAGTTTCGCGACGAGATACGGCCACGCTTTGGCGTAATGCGCTCACGCGAGTTCATCATGAAGGACGCCTATTCCTTCGACATCGATGCCGAAGGCCTTGAGATCTCGTACCAGAAAATGCATGCGGCATACACGGCTGTCTTCGAACGCCTCGGACTCGAATTCCGGGTCGTGTGGGCGGACAGCGGCGAGATCGGCGGCAGCAAATCACAGGAGTTCCATGTTATTGCCGACTCCGGCGAAGACGCGATCGCCTACAGTGACTCTGACGACTACGCATCAAACATCGAAACGGCCGCCACATTCCCGCCACAGGGCAAGCGGCCGGCCGCAAGCCAGGACCTCGAGAAGATCGCGACACCCGGCGTCAGGACAATCGACGACCTGTGCAAGATGCTCGACATCAGCGCCTCGCAAACGGTCAAAACACTGATCGTGGAAGGCACGGATGGTCCGGTTGCACTGATATTGCGCGGCGACCACGAACTCAATGCCGTCAAGGCCCAGAAACTCGACGGTGTCGCCGCACCGCTGACCATGGCTGACGACAAGACTATTCGCGAAGCGACGGGCGCTGCGGCAGGGTCGCTCGGACCGGTTGAATTGAAGCTGCCTGTGTACTTCGACCACGCTGTCGGCAACATGGCCGACTTCAGCTGCGGCGCCAACGAAATCGAATTCCATTACACGGGCGTCAACTTCGGGCGCGATCTGCCGGAACCCGAGACCGTCGATATGCGCAATGTCGTCGAAGGCGACCCGGCGCCGGGTGGCAAGGGCAAACTCAGCATTGCCCGTGGCATCGAGGTGGGTCACATCTTCCAGCTCGGCACCAAGTACAGCGAGGCGATGGGCGCCACCGTGCAGGACGAAGACGGCAAGAACCGCACTATCATGATGGGCTGCTATGGTATCGGCGTCACACGTATTGTCGGTGCCGCCATCGAGCAAAACCACGATGACAACGGCATCATCTGGCCGGCGCCGCTCGCGCCCTTCGACGTTGTCCTGGTTCCCATCAACATGCACCGCTCCGAGGCCGTGCGCGAGGCCGCCGAAGCGCTGTATGCAGAACTGGGCGAGGCAGGGCTCGAGGTCCTGTTCGACGATCGCGACGTCCGGCCCGGCGTGAAGTTCGCGGACGCGGAACTCATCGGTATCCCGCACCGACTGGTCGTTTCCGACCGTGGACTCGAAGCCGGTGAACTCGAGTACCGTCACCGCCGCGACGAGGAATCGCGTAATCTGAAGCGTGAAGAAGCTCTCAATCTGCTAAAGAAAAGCGCTATAAGCTAGTGTTTTCGCTAAGATAGATCGCCATATGGAGATCAGACGCTACATCGTAAAGCTGGCTGTCCTGCTGGCCGCCGCGCTGCCGCACATTGCGGCCGGCGAGATGGCCCCTGACCCCGAATTACGGGAAGCGCTGATTGCTGCCGTCTCCGATGCCGACAGTTTCGACGACCGCTTCCACGCCGAGGTCTGGCTGACCGACATGTCGTCAAGGCTTGCCCGCCAGGTCAAAAACCCCGAAGAGCGTATAGAAATCCTGACTCGCGTCCACTCCGAAGCCGCGCGGGTCGACCTGCCGCCCGAACTCATCCTTGCCGTGATCGACGTCGAGAGCAATTTTGATCGCTATGCGATCTCGGTCGCCGGGGCACTGGGGCTGATGCAGGTCATGCCGTTCTGGAAAGACGAAATTGGCCGCCCGGACGACAATCTCAATCGCATTGACACCAATCTGCGCTACGGCTGCACGATCCTGCGCTTTTACCTCGACAAGGAGAAAGGCGATCTGCGGCGGGCCCTCGGACGATATAACGGCAGCCTCGGCAAGCGGAAGTATCCGAACCTGGTGATCAATAAGCTCAGCTACAAGTGGTTCAAGGTTTAGATTGGGTCATACTGGCCGCGCGCGGCCTATCCGGTTACAAAGCGAACGCTCTCGACAACTTCTGCCTCTTCAGCGGATACGCTCGTTACGGAAGCCATCGTCGGACCCGACTTCAGGTACTCGGCGAGCTGGTCGAGAGCACTCTCGTCGCCGCAGGCGAGGACCTCGACATCACCGTTGCTCAGATTGATGGCATGGCCCGTAACGCCCAGCCCTTCGGCCACCCGGCGGGTGCTCTCACGGAAAAATACGCCCTGGACACGTCCCTTGACCGTGAATCGTCGAGCAGATGACATCGGCAGAGGCTAGTTCTCGTCTTCGCGCGAGGCCTCACTGCGCCTCATGGCATCGATCGCCTGCGCTTTGGCCTCGAGCGCTTCCTTGCGCGCCACCGCGTAGTTGCGGCTGTTCAGGTATTTCTCGGCGCTGTGCAGGAATTCCTCGGCGGCAAGCAGTTCCTCGGCCGCATATTCCTCGGCCCCCGCTTCCTTCGCTGCTGTAATGGCCTGGCGGGCGTCCGACATTTCCTGGACGGGCATGGATTCGCAACCAGCCGCAAACAGCAATGCCACGATGGCGACACCGCGAAGGAAAGCTGTTGTGCGTGCTGCGAGCATTGTTATTCTTGTTGTTGGGAACCGGTCAACGCTATCAAGTACGAGGACATGATGTCAATTACGATCTATCACAACCCGCGCTGCTCCAAGTCGCGGAAAACATTGGAATTACTTGAACAGTCGGGTGCGCAGCCGACAATCGTCGAATACCTGAAAACGCCACCGACGGCCGATACGACGATGCGGCACGCAAAGCTGCTCGGCGTGCGCGTTGCCGACCTCCTGCGTCGTGGGGAGGAGGAATTCAAACAGGCAAACGATTTGCCCGACCTCGACGACGACGCAGCACTCGCCGCCTGGCTCGAAACGCACCCCAAAGTGATCGAGCGGCCGATCGTCGTCGACGAGGCCAATGACAAGGCCGTCATTGGCCGCCCTCCCGAAAGTGTCCTCGAGTTGGTTGGCAAATGAGCGAAATTCTCGTCCTTTATTACTCGAAGGCTGGCTCCACCGAAAAGCTCGCGCGGCAGGTCTGCCGCGGCGTCGACTCGGTAAGCGGTATGGCATCACGGTTGCGGACGGTACCTCCCGTGTCTGCAGCGACGCAGGCCAGCGCGGACGCGGTTCCGGAAGATGGTCCCCCATATGTAACCACGCAGGATCTCACCGAATGCAGCGGGCTCATAATGGGCAGCCCTACCCGCTTTGGCAACATGGATGCGTCCCTGAAGTACTTTATCGACAGCACCGTGAGCGAATGGATATCTGCCGTTGCTGTCGGCAAGCCTTTTGGCGTGTTTACTTCGACGTCGAGCCTGCACGGCGGTCAGGAATCAACACTGTTGTCGATGGCACTGCCACTGATTCATCACGGCATGATCTATGTCGGAATCCCATGGAGCGAACCGGCCATGTCGACGACGACTACGGGCGGCACACCCTATGGTGCGAGCCACGTATCGTGGAGCCGCGAGCACGAGCTTTCCGAGGATGAAAAGACGCTGACGCAGGCGCTTGGAAGACGCGTAGCTGAAATTGCGCGGAAGCTAGCCTAGTACCTCCTTTACAAACGGAATTGTCAGGCGCCGTTGCGCGCGCAGCGCCTCGAGGTCCAGCTTGTCGAGTAATTCGTACAGGCTGGCCATGTCGCGCCGACTGCGTTTAAGCAGGAATTGCGCAGTTTCATCCGGCAAATCAAGGCCGCGGAGCTCGGCCCTGAGCTGCAGCGCCCGGCTGCGATCCTCGTCGCTGAGCGCCTGCAACTGGAAATTTGCGAGTCTCGCCAGCCGGCTTTGCAGGTCCGGCAGGTCGATCGGGCATTCTCGCGACGACATCGCCGCGGACACCACGAGCGAGCGATTCGTGTCCAGGACTTCATTACAGAGGGCAAACAGCGCTTGCTCCCATCCGGCATCGCCGGCGACCGTTTCGATATCGTCAATACAGATGAGCTCGCGGCTCGCAAGTCCGTCCAGGATTTCCGCACCGCCTGCTGCCAGCATACGTAGTGGCACATACACCGATTTGTCGCCCACCCTCTCGCAAGTCGCCTGCAACAGGTGTGTCTTGCCGGACGCTGCGGGACCCCAGATCCAGTACCCCTGGCCGCCGTCGGCCGTTGCCAGGTCTCGCAGCGCAGCAACGAGCGCTGCATTTTCTCCAGGAAAATAGCTCTCGAACACGGCATGGTCCGCGAGGCGCAGCGGCAGGGCCATCTGGGTCACGATTGCAAGCTCCGGCGTCAGGAATCGTCGGTAAGTTCGGCGACGACTTCCGGATGTTCCTTGAGATAGCGGTTGTAGGCGAACTTGACGAGTACCGACAGTACCGCCGCAGCGGGCAGTGCCAGCAGGATGCCGAAGAAGCCAAACAGCTGCCCACCTGCCGCAACCGCGAAAATGATCAATACCGGGTGCAGCCCGATGCGATCGCCGACCAGCTTCGGCGTCAGGATCGAGCCTTCAATTGCCTGCGCAATCGAAAATGTCGCGACAACGCCAACGAGCTTCCATAACGGGTCAGGCTCCAGCGCCACCGTTAACGTCGCCAGCCCGATGCCGAAGACGAAGCCGAGATACGGCACGAAACTGACGAGCCCTGAAACGACACCAATCGCAATGGCAAATTCGAGACCAACCAGACCCAGGCCCACCGAATAGATGATCGACAGCGCCAGCATGACCAGCAGCTGGCCGCGCAGGAATGCGCCGAGCATGTCGTCCGCCTCCCTGGCCAGACCCACGATCGTGTCGTGCTGTCCTGGCGGAATCAGTGCTGCCAGGTGGGCAAGAATCGAGTCCCAGTCACGAAGCAGGTAAAACGTCAGGATGGGCACGAGAAACAGGCTGAGCACAGCAGCAAACAGCACACTTCCCGACTGCGTCAATCCGACGAGCACCTTCGTGCCCCAGCTGCCAGCCATATCTCCGTAGCGGGCTACAAATGCGCCGATACCAACGTCTTCTCCGACGTCCATGTCCAGCATGCTCGTAAGACTCGGCAGCCATACCTGCTCGACCTTGCGCACGATCTCAGGCAATGCATCGAGCAATGCGCCAATCTGCGACCGGATCAACGGTCCAACCAGTAGAACAATCAACGCCAGCACGAGGAACGTAATCAGGAATACTGCGACGACAGCCAGCGTGCGCGGCAGCTTCAGTTTCTGCAGTCGGTCGGCCAGCGGGTCGCCGATGTAGGCCAACAGCGCAGCGGCGACGAACGGCGTCAGTACCGGGGCCAACAGGTACAGCAGCCACCCGACCAGGGCGATCGCGATGAGCCAGTTCATTCGCAGGCTGGCGTTCATTAATCAGCCCTGTGAACGAGCGCTACGGATCCAGCCTGCGACGTAGTCATAGCCACTGATGACGACGGTCACGAGAACGGCGGCGCCGACGACGGTGATCGTGATCTCATCCGGCCAACCAAACCCGGCCCTGGACATGACGAAGATCAGGAACGCGAATTCCAGCCCGGTATTGAGCTTGCTGATGAACGTCGGGTCGCCTTCCAGCCGTCGTACCAGGTAGTGGTACATGAACGAGCCTGCAACAATTACGACATCGCGAAGGATGACGATGACGGCGAGCCACACGGGTATGTGTCCGAGAAAGGCCAGCGTACCGAACGACCAGGCCACGAGTAACTTGTCGCCGGCCGGGTCCAGGAACGCACCCAGGCGGGTATCCCAGCCATACTTCTTGGCGATATACCCGTCTATGCCGTCGGACAACCCGGCCACGACGAACAGCCCGAGTGCCCAGCCAAACTCGTCGTTCACGAACAGCACGATGATCGGCGCAATCAGGAAGATGCGCATCAGTGAAATCGCGTTGGGTATCCAGCTGTAGTCCATTAGCTACGTGTTCTTCGTTATGGGCTGTAAAAAAACTCGAGCGCCCGCTCGTAGGGGTCGATGCCGAAGCCGTCATCATCGAACCCATTTTGTTCGATTAGCCCCCCAAACCGCAATGCCCGGCGCAACCGTTCCGCTCCACCGATAGCTGAAACGCTGAATGTCACCCGGTCACCCTCGACCTCGACGATCGAGAATTCTTCTATAACGGTCGCCCCCGACAACAGGTTCTGCACGGCACCGAAGGCTTCCACGGAGTTGACACCGGTAACGGCCAGGGTAACGGTCTCCACGTAGGCATCGCCGCTGATGGCGAACTCGGCCGCCAGTGTATCTGCCACGGCGCCCAGGACGAGCTCCGGCTCACCGGTCCAGCCACGTTCCTCGCCAGCGAAATAGAAGCTCCAGCGATTGCGCTGGCTCGTTGCGGGACGTATCCGGCCGACGAGGATGACGTCAGCCTCATAGCGTTCCGAGGCAGCAAGCAAAGCATCGTCAAAACCGCCCCAGATGTCACTGAAGCTCAGATTCTGCAAATCTATCGTGTCGAGCAGCGGAAACGCCACCGGCAGCCCCCGTCGTTCGGCGATATCGAGTACGCGCTGGCGCAACAGGCGGTTGCGATCGATCGAACGCGCTTCGTCGCGGTTGCGCACCGGGTCATCGGCCGCAATGATCTCGCGGTCACCCTGCCCCCAGTCGACGGCCAGCCAGATCAGAGTCAGTGGCCGGTCGCTGCCCCATACGGTCTGGCCGGCCTGCCGCAGCGTCTTTTCAATGGCATCACCATCAAATGACACCCACAATGTGTCCTCGTCACCGGGCCGGAACTGCACGACATAGGCTGACGGGTCGGGGAACAGGGCCTCGATCATGTCAGTGTCGGTCGCGAGCTCCGAGCCCGACACGCGCAGCAGCACATCGGCCAGCGCCAGCTCATACGCCGCCGCGCGCGGATTATTCTCCTCCTCATCCAGGGGAACCTGCGCCGTATACAACGACGCCACTTCGACTGCCCAAACAGGAGATGTGACGAATGCCAATACAAGCATCGTCCAACGAGATTTCAGCAAGGATGGTTTCCCCGTGGATGCCCAGGCACTATTATACTGACGATGAAGCCTCTGACCTATAAAGATGCCGGTGTCGATATCGATGCCGGCAACGATCTGGTCGATCGTATCAAGCCTCTCGTCAAACGCACACACCGCCCCGAGGTCCTCGCAGGGCTGGGCGGCTTTGGCGGTTTGTTCGCGTTGCCGCCCGGCCGCTATCGCGAACCCGTGCTGGTCTCCGGAACGGACGGCGTCGGCACCAAGCTGATGCTGGCGCAGTACCTCGACAAGCACGACACGATCGGCATAGACCTGGTCGCAATGTGCGTCAATGATGTGCTCGTGCAGGGCGCGGAGCCGCTGTTTTTCCTCGACTATTTCGCCTGCGGACGGCTCGATGTCGATGTCGCGGCCGATGTCGTGGCAGGCATCGCCGAAGGTTGCCACCAGGCTGGCGCCGCGCTGATTGGCGGCGAGACCGCCGAAATGCCGGACATGTACGCGGACGGCGAGTACGACCTTGCCGGCTTCTGCGTGGGGGCGGTCGAACGGCAGGACATGATCGATGGTCAGGCCATCAAGGCGGGAGACAGTTTGCTCGGACTCGCGTCCAGTGGTCCGCACTCGAACGGCTATTCGCTGATTCGCAAGGTACTGGAACGGGACCCGGATGCAGTGATCGACGGACGGCCTGCACGCGCGGCGCTGCTCGAGCCAACCCGCATTTACGTCAGGTCGATCCTGGCGCTCATGGACAAAATCCGTGTCAAGGGACTGTCACATATTACGGGTGGCGGCATCAGCGAAAACCTGCCCCGCGTCCTCCCGGAGGGACTGCACGCCGTTGTCGATTCAGGCAGCTGGCGGCAGGGTGCGGTGTTTGACTGGCTTGCCGAGCAGGGCGGCATCGAGGTTGACGAAATGCGCCGCACATTCAATTGCGGAGTCGGCATGATCGTGGCCGTCGACCCCGGCGATGAAGAGGTTGCGGTCGCGACGCTTGCCGAACTCGGCGAGTCCGCCTGGCGAATCGGTCATATCGAGGACGGCGCGGGCCCGGTCAACTTCCTTTGAGCGCATCGCGTTGCAAGACTGCGGTCCTGATTTCGGGATCAGGCAGTAACCTGCAGTCATTTATCGACAAGGTGGCCACGGGCGAAATCGATCTCGACCTTTGTGTCGTGTTCTCCAACAAGCCGGACGCCTATGGGCTTGAAAGGGCCAGCAAAGCCGGCATCGGGACAGAATGCCTGCAGCATGGCGACTATGCGGACCGTGAGACGTTCGACCGGGCGGTCGCGGCAACCCTGGACTCCTATGCCCCGGACCTGATCATCCTTGCCGGCTTCATGCGCATCCTGAGCCCCTGGTTCGTGGATCATTATGAAGGCCGCATACTGAATATTCACCCGGCGCTGCTGCCAGCCTATCCCGGCCTCGATACGCACCAGCGCGTACTGGATGCCGGCGAGCAGTGGCACGGCAGTACCGTGCATTTCGTCACCGAAGTTCTCGATGGCGGGCCACTGATCCTGCAGGGTCGGCTCGAGGTCAGGAAGGGCGAGTCGGCCGACGAGTTGTGCGCGCGCGTGCAGGCGCTTGAGCACCAGATTTACCCGCAGGCCGCGGACTGGTTCGGGCAGGGTCGAATCGAGTTTCGCGACGGTCAGACCTGGCTCGATGGCGAGCCGCTCGCATCACCGGTCGTAATCGATTTTTCGTAGGAGTCCGCCGCGGCGGGCGATCCATCACGCCCTCGGTAACGTAACCCCGGTCTGCCCCTGGTATTTCCCGCCCCTGTCCTTGTAAGACGTCTCGCATTCTTCATCCGATTCGAGGAACAGCATCTGCGCCACCCCTTCGTTGGCATAGATCTTGGCCGGCAGCGGCGTCGTGTTCGAAAATTCGAGCGTGACATGGCCTTCCCACTCCGGCTCGAGCGGCGTGACATTCACGATAATGCCGCAGCGGGCATAGGTTGACTTGCCCAGGCAGATCGTCAGGACATTGCGTGGAATTCGGAAGTACTCGACGGTCCGCGCCAGCGCAAAACTGTTCGGCGGAATGACGCAGACATCGCTTTTCATATCGACGAAGCTCGAATCGTCAAAACCCTTCGGATCCACGATCGCTGAATTGATATTGGTGAAAATCTTGAATTCGTCCGAGCAGCGTACATCGTAGCCATAGCTCGACGTGCCGTACGAGACGATGCGCTGATTGCCGTTCCTGCGGACCTGGTCAGGCTCGAACGGCTCGATCATGCCATGCTCGTTCGCCATCCGGCGGATCCAGCGGTCGGACTTGATGCTCATCAACTATCCTCGACGACGATTTTGGGGAACTTGCTGCTGTAGTCCCTGCCCTGCGCGGCCTGTGCCGCTGCCATGCGTCTCGCGGCATTCCGGTAGGCAGCTGCTGCCGGGGAATCCGGCGCAGCAACTACGGTCGGGTTGCCACTGTCGGTCTGCTCGCGGATCGCTGCCTCCAGCGGTAACTGGCCGAGCAGTTCGACGCCGAAGTCCTGCGACATTTTTTCGCCGCCACCGGCGCCGAAAATCGGCTCCTCGTGCCCGCACTGCGAACACACGTGAGTACTCATGTTCTCGATGACCCCGAGAACCGGCACCGAGACCTTGTTGAACATCGCCAGTCCCTTGCGTGCATCGAGCGTCGCAATGTTCTGCGGCGTCGTGACGATAACCGCACCGCTCACAGGCACCTGCTGCGACAGCGTGAGCTGGATATCGCCCGTACCGGGCGGCATGTCGATAATCAGGTAATCGAGGTCACGCCAGTTGGTCTGTTGCAGCAGCTGCTGCAGGGCCGAGGTCACCATCGGGCCACGCCAGATCATTGGCTGGTCGGGGTCGACGAGAAAACCGATGGACATGACCTGCAGGCCATGCGCTTCCAGCGGCAGCATCGTTTTGCCATCTTCGCTGTCGGGTTGCTTCCCTGCGAGCCCCAGCATCTGCGGCTGACTCGGCCCGTAGATGTCGGCATCCAGCAAGCCCACGGCCGCACCATCCGCGGCAAGCGCCAGGGCCAGGTTGACGGCCACGGTGGACTTGCCGACACCGCCCTTGCCGGACGCGACGGCGATAATGTTGCGCACGCCGGGCATTGGTTTCAGGTTGCGTTGCACGCCGTGAGCAACAATCTTGGTCGATAGCTCAACTTCAACATCGTCGATACCGCTCTCCTTGCGAAGTGCGTCGGCGATATGCGCGGCATATTCATCATGGCTGCTTTGCGCGGGAAAGCCGAGCTCTATCTGCGCTCGAATCTTGTTGTCGTCTTGGGTGACAGCCGCTTTTTGAGAGACATCGCCGATGGTTCGGCCGATATCCGGTATTTCAAGGGAATTCAGGAATTTATTCACGTTCGATTCTGTTGACGGCGTCACATTTCCGCCCATGGTATTAGGTAAAATTATCCGCGCAGGGCTTGTGACGGAGACCTGCGGGCGCACATTGTAGCGAAGCTGCAGCGGGAACCAAGCATTGGTTTTCAACAGCTTGCGCATATTGCCGCCGGGGTGATGTGGTATAACAACTGCATCTGGGATTTTAGGGTCAGTGCAGGCAACCTTCAGGGGCTCGCGCTGTACTTTGTTTGGGCAAGAGCAGAACGACGAGTGACTGTTCACGGGACACGCACCGAAATTACTGACGCAGGGAAGCCGCTCACAGGCATGTCCGCTGCGAGGGTGCGCCTGTGAGTCTGCTCGGCGGCTACCGCGCCGATCAACTCGTCAACCAGCTGGTTGCCGAAGAGAAACCCGACTCCCCGTCAGCCAAACGCCTTGTCAATCGCATCAAAAAGATCGGCCCGAAAGTCATTCCCAAAGCCATCGATGCGCTTGCCCTGTCCGACAAGTCACACACGATGGTATTCGTCGACATCCTGTCCAGCCTGGTCACTGACAAGTCGCTGCAGATGTACCGGGAGGGCCTCGCCGATGGCAATGAACGCGTTGTCTCGGGGACGTCCTGGGCTCTTTCCAGCAGCACCAACTATAATGCCAACAACCTGCTCGATTTCTTCGATGACCCCGAGGTATCCAAGCCCGCCCTGATCGAAGTCCTGCGTGTCCACAAGCAGGACCTCAGCGTGCACGAATTGCTGCAACGCGCCTACGAGTCCGACCCGAAAGAAAGCGCGGCCCTGTTCAAGATCATCGAGGACACGATCCGTCCCGAAATGGTGCCGGACCTGATTTCGCGCCTCGGCGGCCGCGACCCGGTCATCAAGGTGCACATCATCAACCTGATCACCAAGTTCGACCGACCCGAAGTCAACCAGGCGCTTGAGATGCAGCTGCGTGATCCCAACAAGATGGTGCGCAGCGCAGCCCTCACCGCTCTCGCCACGCGCGGCAATGCCGTCAACATCGCCTCTGTCGCCAGGCTGTTGCAGGACCCCGACATCGACGTGCAGAACAAGGCCGTCGACATGATGATCCAGCTCAAGCACCCGGAGACGACGAAGTACCTGGCTGACGCCCTGAAGGATGAGTCAGAGTATGCCCGTCGCTCAGCCGTCGAAGTCCTCAACGAACTGGGCAGCAAAGACTCCGTCAAGCAGCTATTCAACGTTCTCAAAGACGACGACTGGTGGGTGCGCTCGCGTGCCGGCGATGCGCTGGCCGAAATCGGCGGACCCAAGGTCGTCGGTTCCGTGGTCCAGCTGATCAAGGACAAGGACGAAGAGATTCGCCGTACCGCGATCGAGATCCTCAACGCGACCAAGGATGACAGCGCTGTTGATCACCTGATCGAGGCTACGAAGGACGACGACTGGTGGGTCCGCGAACGCGCCGTCGACGCGTTGTCCAAGCTCGGCAGCAAGAAGGCTTTGCCACGCCTCGAAGAAATGCTCGGCGAGAACCCCAAGACCGACACGGTCATCATTCGCGCGCTCGCGAAGATCGGCAGCCAGAAACACATCTCCAAAATCGTGCCATTACTCAACAGCCAGGAACGGGACGTGCAGATCGAGGCTATCAAGGCACTGTCCCAGCTGGCTGATGAATCGCACGCCGAAACGGTTCGCGGCGTGTTGCAGAAGATCAAGCAGGCCGACGAGCCTACAATTATCAACAGCGCTGACAAGGCGCTCAAGGACCTCGATGCCCGCTTCTCCGCGACCGTTCTTGCCGAGAATGAACGTGCGAAGAAGATCGGCGAGCACACCAAGACAATGTTGCTCGACGACGAAGACCTGTCGAAGCTGCTGGATGAACAGGCCAAGCAGAGGACCAAAGCCGCCGTAATCGACGGGGACGCGACTACCGAGGGTGCCGCACCGATACCGGCCGCGGCGGCGCCAACCGGGCTGGATATTTCCAAACTCAATCCTGGCGATGTCATCGACGGCCGCTACAAGTACATCGAAAAGATCGGCAAGGGCGCGTTCGGTACCGTGCTCCTGATGGAGGACACCGTCGTCGACGAGCGTCTCATCCTCAAGTTCCTGAATCCGAACGTATCGTCAGACGAAGAAATGATGAAGCGCTTCGTTCACGAGCTGCGCTACTCGCGCAAGATCACGCATCGCAACGTCATTCGCATCTATGACTTCCTGAACCTGCAGGGCAGCTATGCCATTTCGATGGAGTACTTCCCGTCGCACACGCTAAGTGGCGAAATTCCGAACAATCAGCCGATGGAAATGAAGAAGGCGCTGAAGTTTTCGCGAGACATGGCCACCGGCATGACCGTTGCGCACCAGGCGGGTGTCATCCATCGTGACCTGAAACCGGCCAACGTGCTGGTCAACGAAGAAGGACTGCTGAAGATCGTGGACTTCGGCGTTGCGGCTGCCGCATCGAGCGGCGACACGCAGCTCACCAAGACCGGTTACGTCATCGGTTCACCGAAATACATGGCACCGGAACAGATTCTCGGCAAGAAGGTCGATGAGACCGCAGATATCTACAGCGTCGGTGTCATCATGTACGAGATGGTAACCGGAGTGCCGCCCTACAGCCGCGGCGACCACATGTCCGTGATGTACCAGCACGTCCAGGGCAAGGCCAAGCAGTGTCAGGAGATCAACCCCCAGATCCCGGACGAGTACGCCGCCATCATTGCCAGGGCCATGTCCGTCGACAAGACCAAGCGCTACCAGTCAATGAACGAACTGACCGAAGCCCTGGACACGCTCAAGTTCTAAAACCTGCTCGCATCAATGCGATGCGCGCCCTTGCCCCGGGCAAATTGCAAAAGTGTGATGTCGCTCTGGCATGCGACATAATTTCCACCTAGGATAGACGCAACCGCCTGATTTTATGGAGTTCAGGGCGCAATGGCTCGAATAGACGCATTTTTGAAACTCGGTCTCGCCCAGGGATGTTCGGACGTGCACCTGTCTGTAGGCGTACCGCCGATGTTGCGCATGAACGGCGACTTGATGCCGATCAAGTTCCGCCAGCTCTCCGATACCGAACTTGAAAGCTATGTTCGCGAAATCCTGACACCCAACCAGATCGAAACGCTCGAAAACGGCCATGACCTCGACTTTTCCTATGTCGCGGAAGAAGGCGGCCGCTTCCGTGTCAACGTATTCCGCAAGGTGACAGGTTACGGGGCTGTATTCAGGCATATTCCGCCGGATGTACCGACACTCGAGCAGCTCAACATGCCGAAGGTGCTGAACGACTTCTGTGATTTTCACCAGGGCATGGTGCTCGTCACCGGTTCGACCGGTACAGGTAAGTCGACGACGCTCGCGGCGATGATCAATCACATCAATGAAACGCGAAACGTCAATATCATCAGCCTCGAGGACCCGATCGAATTCGTGCATCCGAGCAAGAAAAGCCAGGTCGTTCAGCGCGAACTGGGCACGCACCTGACATCGTTTGCTGCTGGCGTGCGCTCTGCAATGCGCGAGGACCCGGATGTCATCCTCGTCGGCGAGCTGCGTGATGCCGAGACAATTTCGATGGCGATGACGGCGGCGGAGACGGGTCACCTCGTGCTCGGCACCCTGCATACGACCGGCGCAGTCAAGACGATCGACCGTATTATCGACGCCCTGCCCGGCGAACTTCGTGAGCAGACCAAGGGCTTCCTGGCGATGAGCCTCAAGGCTGTCGTCACGCAGGTGCTGTGCAAGACACCGGACGGGCGCGGCCGTCGCGCTGTTCTCGAAATTCTCGTTAACACGCGCGCCATTGCGAAACTCATCCAGACAGAACAAACGCACCAGATTCCGTCGCAGCTGCAGACCGGCAAGGACCTGGGCATGCAACTGATGGATCAGGCACTGCTCGAAGCAATCAATCGCAAAGAGATCGACCCGGACGACGCCTTCCGCCATGCGACCGACAAGCGCAAGTTCACGCGCTTCGTTACGGATACCGCGATTCTGCCGACAGTCGATCTCAGCGCAACACAGACATTACAGCAATGAGCAAGATCGACCATTACCTGCAGGAAGCGCTCAAGCGCAATGCATCCGACCTTCACTTCGTATCCGGCGACCCGGTACGAGCGCGCCTCCAGGATTTCGAAGATCGCCTCCTGGGCGGCCACGGGCGTCAGCTTTTCTTCCACCAGGACCTGCAGTTCGCCATGGATGCGCG
>JARRLQ010000039.1:0-33508 GCA_037386905.1 Woeseiaceae bacterium | reverse complement strand
CGCGTGACACGTTTCGGCTCCGATACGCCATAGCCCTGCGCGTAATCGATACCCATGCCGCGCAGCATCGTAATGATCTCTTCATTCTCGGCAAACTCCGCAATTGTCTGTTTGCCGGTGAGGTGGCCAATCTCGTTAATCGACCGCACCATCTCCCTATCAATCGGGTCGTGCAGGATATCCTTGACGAAACTGCCGTCGATCTTGAGGTAGTCAACCGGAAAGTGTTTGAGATAGCCGAACGATGACAGCCCGGTGCCGAAGTCATCCAGCGCAAACTTGCAACCAAGTTCCTTCAGTGCATTGATGAACCGGTTCGCCTGCGAGTAGCTGGCGATAGCGGCCGTCTCCGTAATCTCGAAACATATCTTGGTTGCGTCGAGCCCACTCATCGTGAACTGGTCAGTGACGAACGGCAGGAACTTTTCGTCGCCAAGGCTTTGCCCGGACAGGTTGATCGAGCACAGCGCCAGCCGTTCGCGCTCGTCGGCTTCCGACACCAGCCAGCGAAACGCGCTGCGAATAACCCAGCGATCGATGTTCGGCGTGATGTTGTAGCGTTCGGCGGCCTCGATGAACAACCCCGGCGAAATGATACCGCCGTTCTCATCCCTCATGCGCAGCAGGATTTCGTAGTGGGCGCCCTCTTCCTCGCCCTGCAAGGGTTGGATCGTCTGCCGGAAGAGCTCGAAGCGGTTTTCCTCGAGCGCGTTGTTGATGCGGGCCGCCCATTGCATCTCGCGGCGCCGCTTCATGAGATCGATATCATTTTCCTGGAAGCTGTGGATGCGGTTGCGACCAGCCTCCTTGGCGGCTGCACAGGCGCTGTCGGCAGCGGTAAGCAGCGTCGCCACGTCGTCATTGTCAGCCGTAATCGGAACGACGCCGATACTGACGCCGAGGCGAAAGTTGCGCTCATCCCAGACAAACTTGTATTCGCTGATGGCCATGCGCAACGACTCCGCCGTTTGCATCGCCTCCTCGAGCGAACAGCTTTCGAGCAACACGCCGAATTCGTCACCGCCCAGGCGCGCCAGCGTGTCGCGCCAGCGAATCTTCGACTTGAGTAACGCACCGAGTTGGCCGAGCAACGCGTCGCCCGCACTGTGGCCGCACGAGTCGTTGACAATCTTGAACTGGTCGAGGTCGAGATAACAAAGCGCGTACGATGTCTCCTGCGCCCTGGCACTCTTGAGCGCGCGTTCCAGCCGGCTTTCGAATTCCCGGCGATTGACGAGACCCGTAAGAATGTCGTGGCTCGCGTGATAGCTGAGCCGGCGATTAAGCTCGCGGGACTCACTCACATCATGGAATACGAGGACACCACCGGTAACTTTGCCCGACCCGTCGCGGATGGGCGATGCCGTAGTTTCTATATAGAGCTCGTTACCGTCGCGGCGACTCAACCATGTCGGCCGCACGGATTTGATCGCACGATTGCGCCGTATCGAAACGGCCAATGGATTCTCGAGCGGTTCGCAGGTCTCCTCGTGGAAGCCGCGAAAGATCTCGTCGATCGGACGCCCGCTGCCGTCATCGACCTTCCAGCCCGTCAGCTCTTCGGCAACAGGATTAATGTACTCGACATTGCACCTGGCGTCGGTCGTGATGACGCCGTCACCGATCGACTGCAACGTAATCTGCGCGCTCTCCTTCTCACGGAACAAGGCTTCCTCGTAGAGCTTGCGTTCGGTAATGTCGACTTCGACACCGAGCAACCGCAGCAAGCGGCCATTTTCATCGAGCACGGCTTTCGCCCGGCTGCTCATCCAGCGCCAGTCGCCATTCTGGTGTTTCATGCGATGCACGGATTCGAAAAAATCGGTCTTGCCCGCGAGGTGCGCCTTCATCTTCGACTGCACGTGGGACATGTCGCTCGGATGCACCAGCCCGTACCAGTCGAGTAACACATCGTCGTTCTCGAGGTCGTAGCCGAGCATGGCCTTCCAGCGTCTCGACAGATTGATGCGCTTGGTCTCGCCGTCGAAATCCCAGATACCGTCATTGGCCGTGGCGGCAACGAGCTCGTTGCGCTGATTCATCTCGTTGAGCACATCCCGGTCCTGTGCACGTTCGAGACCAACGGCCAGCGACGCACCGACCAGCTTGAGCAGGAGATGCAGGTTGGCATCCCAGTTTTCGACCGGCATCTCGTTCGCCAGGGCCAGGAACCCGGCAATCTCGTCATGTACGGAGAACCCGATCATCAGGATCGAACCGATATGTAGCTCGGCCAGGCGTTCCAGCTCGGCCCTGGAAGACCGCGATCCCTGCAGCGTATCGGCCACTTCAACGACCTTGAGATGCCCCAGGCGCTTTTGCAGCCATTGCCAGTCATCGAGCTTCTGGCCAATCAGCACCTCGGGATTCGCTTGTGCGAAACCGGCCGCAGCGGCAACGACGTTCGCGATTTCGGCGCCGTCGTCAGAAAACAGGGCAACAAAGGCGGCATCGCAACCTGCTGCATCGGGCAACTCGTCAATATTGGCCTGCAGCTGTTGCAGGTACTGGTCCGGATCGAGATTCAGGACGCCGACGGCGATCTTGGTCTGCAGTGCGTCTGCCGCGCCGCGAGTGCGGGTACCGGCCCGCGGTCTGCGGTGCCGAACGGTCGATGTATCACTGCTATCAGGCGATTTTGTCAAATGATATGCCCCGTACGAAAACCCCGGTTACGTACGGGTCGGAATTGTCTCACGTTGGGGCATTAATACAAGCTAAGTCGCTGTATTTTTTACATTCTCACACCACGTCAACCGATCCTCCGAAGCGACGTTAAACCCTTGTACATCGATACACGCGAACAAGGAGAGACGCATGAACTTCGCAAACACGGGGCGTATGGCCACTTTGCTGGCCGCGCTGATTCTGACGGCCTGTGGCGGTGGAGCCAGCACCGAGCCCACAACGGACCCGCAGCCGAATGCCTCCTGCGATCCTGCCGGTCACCGGTCTCACACTGGAAACGGCCAATGGCCGCGTTGTTGACGTTATGCCAAATTCGACGCGGGTGGACTTTGCCGATTATGTCGACGCCACGGAGCTCGTGGCGGCAGCCATCGTACCGCCTGCGACGTATGTTTCCGGCACGATCCACCTCGATTACAGCGATGCCGAGATCATGGTCGAAGCCGGCGGTATCGCCAAGTTCGCTGTCGTCACCGACTTCGATGATGTCGAACTTGGTCAGACAAGCCTGAACATTACGCTGTCGAATCGCGATCGGCTGCTCGTAACCAAGCGCCGCGCACATTTCCTGCAACTCGACTTTGACCTGGCAGCATCGCATTTCGTGGACATCGCTCCTACGCCGGCGCGCGCAGCCACGGAGCAGTTCATTGTCGCCGAGGTTCACCCGGTTGATGAAAAGACAATCCGCGTTCGTGGACCCCTTGTTGAAGTCAATGAAGATGACATGAGCTACACGATCGCCGTGCGGCCATTCCACGATCGCGTCAATGACTTTGGCCGGATTACCGTGCACGTCACCGACGACACCGAGTTCGAGGTCGATGGCGAAATGTGGCTTGGTTCTGCAGGCCTGCGTGCACTGAATGCCGCCGGCCGGGGAACGCCGACAGTTGCCAGGGGCACGCTGTCGACTGCAGATCGCATATTCACGGCAGATATCGTGCTCGCGGGTTCGAGCGTACCCGGACACGATGCCGACGCGGTTGTCGGCAATATCATCAAGCGCGACGGCAACTTCCTGACGATCCGGGGTGCAACGATTATCCCGCGAGACAGCGCGACCGACCGCCGGGTTCATTTCCACGACGATGTCGTCGTCGAAGTCGGACCCGACACGAAGGTCTTCAAGGACGGTTACCGGCATGCAGACCTGGACATCGATGCGCTGTCGATCGGCCAGCGAGTAACCGTGCGGGGCAACCAGCCAGTTGCGACCACGGATGCCGCTGCACCGCAGATCCTGTTCGATGCGACCCAGGGCGCCGTGCGCATGCACGTGACGCATCTGTCCGGCATTGTCAACATGGCCGTCCCGGGACAAACCGACATTGCGCTGCACTCGATCGACCGGCGTCGTATAAGCATCTTTGACTTCACCGGCACCGGCGCGTCCGAAGAGCTCGACGCGGACCCTGACAACTACGAGGTGAGCACCGCAACTCTGACGCTGTCGAATCTGACTGAGGGCAAGCCTGTCGTTGCCTACGGTTTCCCGACGGCGTTTGGCATGGCGCCACCGGATTTCGAGGGACGCACGTTCATCGATTACAGCGATGTTCGCAGCGCTCTTGGTGTCGGCTGGGGCAAGGAAGGCACGATCGCCCCGTTCGTCAGCTCCGGCAGCGATGGACTCGTGCTGGATAACCAGAACGGTAACATTGACCAGCGCCACTACATCAAGCAGGGCCCGGTACTTATTGACCTGACCTCGCTTGATTCAAATACGACCATCGTAGCCCGCGAATCCGGTCGCATGCTGTTCGCGATCAAGACGTTTGACAGCCTGCGCCTTTATTCAGACTGGGATGATTTCGTAAACGACCTGAATGCCAGCCTCGACGGCGCGACCACTGCGCGGTCGATGCACGCTTATGGGCAATATGACCCGGACAGCAACACGTTCACGGCATACAAGCTCGGCATATTCCTGCTGGACTGACTCCCCGACGCAGAAATCCGCCCCGCATCGCAAGATGCGGGGCTTTTTTCAGGACGATGTCTGCAGGTCCTCGAGGTACGCCAGGACGGATTCGCGAAGCTCTGCCTCCTCCTGTTCCCAACGTTGCATGGCGGCCTGCACGCGCGGATCATCCGCAACCGCAGCCATTTGCGGCGTGCTCATCATTCGCTGCCAGCCAAGATTGACGGCGACGGGCTGCGAGAACAATTCCTCGAGAGCAAGGTCGACGGCCTTTTCGATCTCGCCACGTAACGCATAGTTATTCATTACAGTAACCGTATCGTCCATCGGCTTGATTCCGAGCGATTTCGTTTTTTCGATCAGGATGTCGAGCCGGCGCAGTACTTCGTTGCGAGGCAGCGATACATACCAGGCACTGAGGAGCTCTCGCTGCGCGAGCAGTTTCTTCGGCACCATGTTCAAGGTGTCGAGCTCGAACATGTCGGGCGCTCGCTCCTTGAGCCACGCAAGTTCCTCGTCGACGGTTCCTGTCCGGGCCGCATGCCTCAGCAGGTAGCGGACTGCGGCGGTGTAGGCTTGCTGGCGGTCGCCGATGTCGTTTTCAATTGCGCGCCTCGAACTCGCAACTGCAGCCTGGTCATCCCCGACGGCGATCGCACGGGCGAGCTCCGCGCGGTAAGCGATTTCACTCGTCGGCGCCAGCGTCAACACGCGATTGCGAAAATCGTCACCCTGTTCGACCAGGCCAAGCTCGTAGAGGAACATGGAGAGGATACCGGGAAGCTCGTGGTCTTCCGGGTCTACCTCGAGTGCCCTGAGGAAGTTCTGTACGAACTCGACACCGTCGCTCTCCTGCAGGCTGAAGTCTGCAAGAATCAGGTAGGCATTCGGCTGGAGGGACTCGTACTCGAGTGACTTTGTTATTGCCGCGCGGGCTTCTTCGCGTTGTTCCAGTCGACTGTATGCGGCGCCCAGTTCGTAAAGAATCTGCGGATTGTATGGATCGGAGTCGAGCGCCGCTTGCAGAACGGGGATTGCTTTCTCGTTCTGCTGCAGGTGCGTGTAAATGCGGACCAGCAATACTTTCGGCTGCAACTCCGTTGGGCTCTCGGCGACGATCGCCTCGAGCTGTGCGGCAGCATCGTTCACCGCCTGGATTTCACCCATCGCCGCGGCCTGCATCGCCGTGGCATAAATCCTGGTGGCACGCGCCTCCGGATCCTGCGGCCGGACCTCGAGCACCTGTTCGGTGATCGCCAGCACCTCGGGGATGCCCTCTTCCCGGGTCATCAGGCCGGTTTCGATCTGGTGTATATAGCTCGACGCCAGTTCTGTCTTCGCATCGAGAAAGTCCGGGTCGATGAGCAACGCGCCCTTCAGCAGTTCCTCGGCAGCCTGCAATCCGCCGTAAGAGAATGTCTGCCGCGCCTTGCGCGCCTGCAGGTACAGATCATAGGCATCGGGGTCGGCAGTGTTGACGCCGGCGAATACGTTTGAACTGCCATCACCCAGTAGCGATGTCGATAGCGCTACCCCGACCTTTTTCGCGATCTCGTCCTGAACATCGAAAATATCGTCGAGGGTGCGATCGTAGACCTCGGACCAGATATGAAACCCGTCACTGGCGCGAATGAGCTGTGCCGTGATGCGAACGCGATCGCCGGACCGTTGCACACTGCCCTCGAGGACGTTCGCTACACCCAGAGCCCGTGCGATATCCCGCACATTCGCGTTCTGCCCCTTGAACGCAAAACTCGACGTGCGTGCTGCAACCTTCAACTCGGGCACTTGAGCAAGCATGTGCAAGAGTGTTTCGGTCAGGCCATCAGAAAAATACTCGTTATCCTTGTCGGCGGACATGTTTTCGAATGGCAAAACGGCGATAGAGGCATCGTTCACTGCCTCGCTTGCAATTGTGTCGTCGCCGATCTGGCGCGCACTGAAAAGTCCGACAAACACGATCAGGACAACCACGCCACCGACAGTCAGGTAGTCGAGCCTCCTGCCACCGTAGCTACGGGCAGAATCATCGGGCCCGACATCCTCCTCACGCTTGATGCCTTCGGGCGTAAGCTCGTAAAACCAGGAAAAAATGACGGCCGGAATGAATCCGAACGCGAAAATCAGGATGACTGCCCGCGACGTCCAGTCGGGTGCACCGAGTGTCGGCAGAATGGTCGTCAAAACCTCTGTCAGGAGCCAACCCACGACCAGGTAGGCCGCTACGACACGGAAGACATTGCGGCGTCTTAGTTCGGCGACCAGGGACATCGGGCTCTCAGTACTATTCGGCAGTAGGGATTATACGTCTGTTAGATGCCCGAGCGATGATAAAGGTTTCGTTCAATGTATGATGAACCTCAATGAAATCAATGATAACCGGGGGTTGATCGTGAAATTAGCAAGCTCAGCACTCCTTATCGCCCTCTTCGCGCTGTCGTTTCCGGTGCTCGCACAGGAAGCCGTGGTACTCGAAATTCCGCCGGGTGCCGGGTCAGGCCCCGATTTTGACGTGGATACCGCTACCGCCGCGTACGTAGACCTGATTGGCGACGAGGAACGCGCCCGGTCAGACGCCTATTTCGAAGGCGGCTACTGGCTGCAGCTGTGGGGTTTCCTTTACGGGTTGGGCGTCGCCTGGATTCTCCTGAGTGCCCGCATATCGGCACGAATGCGCAACCTGGCGGAGCGTCTCGTCAAATGGCGCCCGCTGCAAACCCTCCTGTATGGCATGCAGTATGTCGTGGTCGGCGCATTGCTCACCTTTCCGCTGACCGTTTACCAGGGATTTTTCCGCGAACATGCTTATGACCTGGCAACGCAGACTTTTTCTGCCTGGATGGGCGACCAGGTGACGGCCCTGATCGTCGCCGTGGTCCTCGGTGCGATCGCGATCACCTTGCTCTATGCAGTCATACGCAAAGCACCGAATACCTGGTGGATCTGGGGCGCTGCCGTCTCAGTGGCATTCCTGGTTTTCGTGCTGGTCCTCACGCCTGTTTACATCAGCCCGCTATTCAATGACTACAAGCCCCTCGAAGACGGTCGACTCAGGGACTCCATACTCTCAATGGCGCGTGCCAATGACATCCCGGGTGACGACGTCTACTGGTTCGATGCATCGAGGCAGACCACACGGATAAGCGCCAACGTCAGCGGCGCCCTGGGTACGACGCGCATCAGCCTCAATGACAACCTGCTCAATCGGACGTCGCCTGAAGAAGTCGAAGCTGTCATGGGCCATGAGATGGGCCATTACATCCTCAATCACTCGAAGGAACTCGTCACCCAGTTTGGCTTGGTATTGGCATTCGGGTTTGCGTTCGTTGCGTGGGGATTCAACAAGGCGCTTGGACGATGGGGCCAGAACTGGGGTGTTCGCGATATCGGCGATACAGCCGGCTTGCCGCTGCTCGCCGCCATATTGTCGATTTACTTCTTCTTCATGACACCGATTACGAACAGCATCGTGCGCGTCGCCGAGGCAGAAGCTGACAACTACGGCATCAACGTCTCGCGGCAACCCGACGGTTTCGCAAGAGTCGCAATGCGGCTTAGCGAGTATCGCAAGATCAGTCCGGGACCCGTCGAGCGATTCATCTTCTACGATCACCCGAGTGGCTATGACCGCGTTCACATGGCCATGCAGTGGAAGTCCGAAAACATGTCGTCGCACGAATCGATTGCCGATCAGCGCATGCGCGACCTCGAAGCAAATGGGTTCGCTGGTTCTGTGCTTGTCGGCCGGAATGGCCGCGTCGTGTTTGAAGGCGACTACGGTCTCGATCCCACCCCGGGCTCTACCCCCTCCTACTGGATCGCCTCGATCACAAAGCAGTTCACCGCAACCGCCATTCTGTTGCTGCATGAAAGTGGAGACCTGGATATTCACGCCCCGATTAGCACGTATCTGAGTGAGGTCCCGGACGACAAACGCGAAATTACTGTCTTCCAGCTTTTGACGCATACATCGGGCCTGGCCCAGAACTACGCGGCGGATGGCGTGGCGGACAGGTCGCAGGCACTGCAGGCATTGCTTGGTACGGAGCTGCAGTCTCCGCCGGGTGAGCAATTTCGTTACGCCAATGACAATTACAACCTGCTCGCCATCATCCTGGAGCAGGTATCCGGCATGAGCTACGAGGATTTCCTGATCGAGCGAATCTTCAAGCCGAGCGGCATGACTCACGCCGGGTCTTGGGGCATGCCGGTTGCGCAAAGTGACTTCGTGCCACCGGTCGCCAACCCGGTCAATGGCGCCACCGCCGAACCGAACTGGGGTTTTCGGGGCGCCACGGGAATGCGCGCTTCCGTACGCGACATGCATTCATTCGTATTGGCGCTTTCGGATCCGCAATTCCTGTCGAAGGAAAGTGTCGGGCAACTGATGGGTAACCATGTGCAGACGGCCGGCGGCACGGAAATCGGTTTTAACTGGTTTGGCCGTAACAATGACGACGGCATCTATATGAAATTCTCCCGCGGCCAGGAAATGTTCGGTGGCAACGCGGTTATCTACATTTACCCGGACCAGCAACTCACGATCATCACGGCTACGAATGCCGGCCCACCGGAAACCGGCGATGGCCCGGTGACAGGCTGGTCGCGACTCGCACATGAAGCCCTGGCTGAGGAATTCGTTGAAAGCTAGCAAAAGCCGGCGCTTGTGTGCGCCGGATCACGGACTACGCAAAAATGCCGGCATAGGATAGGGGTATCCTTGTAACCGAGGTTTGCGATATGTACCGGACCGCGTTTTCTGTGTTCGTTGTGCTGGCCATGCTGGCATTCAGTTCTCCGGCCGCGGCGGCCGACGTCGGCGTCCAGGTCGGGTTTTCCGACGGTGAAATATCGATTATTCGCGCGTATTACCGCGACCACGAAGGCGCAACTGGCAAGTCCAGGGGCAAAAGCAATGGGCGCAGCGGCAAATCCCTGCCACCGGGCATCGCGAAGAACCTGCAGCGCGGAAAACCACTACCGCCAGGCATCGCCAAGCAGGTATTGCCGTCGGGCCTCATTGCCCTGCTGCCGCCGCCGCCCAAGGGCTACGAGCGTATTGAAGTTGCCGGCAAGGTGCTGCTTGTCGAAATCGCGACGCAAGTAATTCACGACGTGCTCGAAGACGTTCTAATGTGATCGCTGGAACTTGGCCGGTCCCTGTTGCGCCATGTGCTCGTAGGTCTGCCAGCGCATCTCCACGAGTTCCTGGGCGCTCTTGAGCATGCGCTCCGCCTCCTCCGGGTTGGTTCGCGTCAGTATCTTGTAGCGATTCTCGTTGTACGCATAGTCCTTGAACGGGATGCTGGGACGCGGTGAGTCGAGCACGAACGGCTTTTTGCCGGCATCGCGCAACGCCGGGTTGAATCGAATCAATGGCCAGTAACCTGCCGCCGTCGCGAGCTTTTGCTGGTTGAGACCCTGCGCCATGTCGATGCCGTGGGCGATGCAGTGGCTGTAGGCAAGTATCAGCGACGGCCCGGAATACTCCTCCGCCTCGCGCAGCGCCAGCAGCGTCTGCTGCGGGTTAGCGCCCATCGCAACCTGTGCGACATAAACATTGCCATACGACACGGCCTGCAACGCCAGGTCCTTCTTGCCAATGCGTTTGCCGGCGGACGCGAATTTTGCCGACGCACCCAGTGGCGTCGCCTTGGACATCTGCCCACCCGTGTTCGAGTACACCTCGGTATCGAGCACGAGGACGTTGACGTTCCTGCCGCTCGCAAGAACGTGGTCGAGTCCACCCGAGCCAATGTCGTAGGCCCAGCCGTCGCCGCCGACGATCCAGATACTGCGGCGCACGAGGTGATCGACAATCGACAACTGTGCGGCGGCATCCTGGTCGTTGCTGTCCCTGACCATTTGCATCAGGCGGTTGCGCAGGTCCGCGACGCGCGCTCGCTGCGCGCGCAACTCACTGCCGACTCGCTGACGCCCATGTACGATCTCATCGGCAAAGTCTTCACCCAGACTCGGCGCAAGCTTGGTCACAAGTCCTTTGGCAATGTCCATGTGGTGGTCGGCGGCAATACGCATGCCAAGACCGAATTCGGCGTTGTCCTCGAACAACGAGTTCGACCAGGCCGGGCCATTACCTTCGGCATTCTTCGCCCAGGGCGTTGTCGGCAGATTGCCACCATAAATTGAAGAACAGCCGGTCGCATTTGCTACGAGCAATCGCGGCCCAAACAGCTGCGACAACAGGCGAACGTAAGGCGTCTCTCCACAGCCCGCGCAGGCGCCCGAGAACTCGAACAGCGGTTCGAGGAATTGCGCACCTCGGACTGACGAGTAATCCACCTTTGCGCGATCGTTGTACGCGATCGTTTCGAAAAACCTGATGTTCTCGCGCGACTCTTCGAGAAGCGGCTTCTTCTCCGTCAGGTTGATAGCGCGAACGCCCTCTTCGTCCGGGCTCCTGACCGGGCATGCTTCGACACAAAGCCCGCAGCCCGTGCAATCTTCTGCGTACACCTGCAGGGAGTAACGCGTCTCCGGGAAGCCACGCGCCGTTATCGGAGCAGATGGGAAGCTCTCCGGAGCACTCTCCAGTGCGGATTCATGGAAGAACTTGGCCCGGATAACGCTGTGCGGGCAAACGAAACTGCAATTGCCACACTGGATACAAATGTCGTCGCGCCATGCCGGGACGATGTCGGAAACATTGCCCTTCTCCCACTGCGTCGTCCCGCTCGGGTAAGTGCCATCGGCCGGCAACTTGCTGACAGGAAGATCGTCGCCATGACCACGCATCATCTGTGCCGTAACTTCCTTGACGAATCCCGGCGCATTTTCCGGTACGACAGGATCCATCGGCCGGGAGCCAATGCGATGCCTGGGGATATCGACCTCATGCAAGTGATCGAGCGCCGCATCAACAGCAGCGAAGTTCTTGTCGACAACGGCCTGGCCTTTGGACTTGTACGTCTTTTCGATGGCCTTCTTGATCTGGGCTATGGCTTCGTCCCGCGGCAAAACACCGGACAGCGCGAAAAAGCAAGCCTGCATGACCGTATTGATACGCTTGCCCATGCCCGCTTCGCGCGCAACGCTCGTTGCATCGATGACATGCAGGCGGATACGACGATCAACGATGATTTCCTGCACTGGCTTCGGCAGCTCATCCCAGACCCGGTCGGCCGGATACGGGCTATTGAGCAGGAACACGGCGCCTTCTGCCGCATGGCGAAGCACTTCGATCTTTTGCACATGATCAAACTTGTGTACCGCGATAAAGTTCGCAGACTGGATCAGGTAGGGTGCATGAATTTCGTCGGGACCAAAGCGCAGGTGTGACACCGTGCGTGACCCGGACTTCTTGGAGTCGTACACAAAGTACCCCTGGCAATAGAGGTCGGTATTCTCGCCGATGATCTTGATGCTGTTCTTGTTGGCTCCCACCGTTCCATCGGCACCAAGACCGAAAAACAGTGCCCGTGTCGACTTCTCACTTTCTATCTGGAAGCTCTCGTCATAGTCGAGGCTCAGGTGCGTGACGTCGTCGTTGATACCGATGGTGAAGTGCCGCTTGGGCTTCGGCTTGTCGAGCTCTTCGTAAATCGCCTTGACCATTGCCGGCGTGAATTCTTTTGAAGACAGGCCATAGCGACCGCCAATGACGCGCGGCATCGTGCCGCGACTGCCATCACTGACGGATTCCGCAAGTGCAGTCACGACATCCTGGTACAAAGGCTCGCCGTTCGCGCCGATTTCCTTGGTCCTGTCGAGTACCGCCACCGACTTCACGGTCTCCGGCAGCGCCGCAAGCAGGTGCTCTGCCGAAAATGGACGATACAGGCGCACGTTGATCATGCCGAGCCCCTTGTCCGGCAGCGCATCAACAGTCTGCATGACTGTGTCGGCACCGGAACCCATCAGGATGATGACTTTGTCCGCTTGCGGGTCGCCGTGATAATCAAACAGCTTGTACCGACGGCCCGTGATCTCGGCAAAGCGGTCCATCGCCATCTGCACGATGCCCGGTGTCGCGATATAAAAAGAATTGGCGCTTTCGCGGCCCTGGAAATACACATCAGGGTTTTGCGCGGTGCCGCGGATGAACGGATTGTCCGGATTCAACGCGCGCTGGCGATGCTTGTACACGAGCTCGTTGTTGATCATCGCCCGCATTTCGTCCTCGGACAGCTCATCGATCTTCGCGACCTCGTGCGATGTACGAAACCCGTCAAAGAAATGAATGAACGGCACACGCGCTTCCAGCGTCGCCGCGTGTGTAATCAGTGCCAGATCCTGTGCGGCCTGCACTGACGACGCCGCGAGCAGGCCGAAGCCGGTTGTGCGCGCCGCCATGACGTCCTGGTGATCGCCAAAGATCGACAACGCCTGCGCAGCCAGTGAACGTGCAGCGACATGGAACACGGCCGAGGTCAGCTCGCCGGCAATCTTGTACATGTTCGGCAGCATCAACATCAGACCCTGTGACGCCGTAAACGTCGTCGTCAGCGCACCGGTCTGCAATGCCCCGTGCGCGGTGCCGGCTGCGCCGCCCTCGCTTTGCATTTCGATGATGTCCGGTACGTGGCCCCAGAGATTCGGTCGGCGGGAAGCAGACCAGACATCAGCGGACTCCGCCATGGGCGACGACGGTGTAATCGGGTAGATGGAGCAGATTTCGCTGACCGCGTACGCGACGCGTGCAACGGCCTCATTGGCATCAAATGTACGTTTGGCAGGCATCAGGCTTGTGCCGGCAGGGGTTCGTCGACCATCTCGATAGCGTGACACGGACACTGCTCATAGCAGACCGCACAGCCGGTGCAGCGGTCATAGTTGTACTTGTAGCGCTTGCCCGGCCCGAGCTTGATGATCGCGTCTTCCGGGCATGCGCCGTAGCAACCGTCGCACTCGAAGCAGTTGCCACAAGAGAGGCAACGCCGCGCTTCGAATAATGCATCCGATTCGGACAGGTTGCGCATTATCTCATCGAATCCGATGTGGCGATCAGTAACGGGACTACGCTCCTGCTCGACCTGCGGCGCATGCGTCCTGAACCAGAGATGCAATTTCTCGTGGCCAATAATCTCGTGACCTCGATCCCCGGAACAGACTCGAGGAACGCGGTATCGGTGTCCTGTCCAACCGCCAGGATCAGTGAATCTGCTTCGAGCGTTTCGAACTTACCAGTCGGCTGCGGCCGGTTGTTCTCGTCGAGTTCCATGATCTCGACTTTGAATGTCGACCTGTCGATCTCCTTGATCGTGCGCAGCCAGTTGATCTTGACACCCTCCTCGAGTGCTTCGTCGGCCTCGAAGTCGTGTGCCGGCATCGAACTGCGGTCGCGCCGATAGATGATCATCGCCTCATCCACACCGAGGCGCTTGGCGGTGCGCGCTGCATCCATGGCGGTATTGCCGCCGCCGTAGATCGCGACACGGCGTCCGAGCTTCGGCGCTTCGCCTTCCTTGGTACTGCTAAGGAAACTGACAGCGTCGAGAATTTTGCCGGCCTCGCGTGTCGGGATGTCGATCTTCTTGCTGATGTGCGCACCGACCGCGATAAAGACAGCATCGAAGCCGCCCTCTTCTTTCTCCTTGAGCACGTCTTCAACACGATGATCGAGCGTGATCGTAACGCCGAGGTTGGCGATGCGATCGATCTCCGCCTGCAATTCAGCGCGGGGCATCCGGTATGCAGGGATGCCGAAGTGAATCATGCCGCCGGCAACCGGACCGGCCTCGCGAATCTCGACCTCGTGCCCGAGCATTGTGAGGTGATAAGCCGCGGACAGACCACTCGGGCCCGCTCCGACGATCAGGATCTTCTTTCCGGAACCGGACCCGGGCTTTTCGAATTGCCAGCCCTTTTCGAGCGCGAGATCTCCGAGGAAACGTTCGACAGCGTGAATACTGACGGCGCTGTCGGTAATGGCCCTGTTACAGACACTTTCGCAGGGGTGGTAGCATACCCGGCCATGGACGGATGGCATCGGGTTGTTCCTCACGAGCTCGCGCCAGGCAGCTTCGTAGTTGCCGATTTGCGCCAGTCCAAGCCAGGCCTGGATGTTTTCACCGGCGGGGCAAGCGTCGTTGCAAGGGGGCAGGAAATCGCGGTATTCGGGCCGCCGCGTGCGCAGCGCACCCGTACCTCGGTCGTGGCGCGTCAGGTCCGCGCTTTGTGTCAGGTCGTTGGGTTTCATAGGGCAAGACAGAGTCTAAACATGGCGAACCAAAGTAGCATCAGGACATCTACTAATAGTTGTACTACGTTTTTGAAGTGAGCGTTTGTCTATGAAGGTTGCACTGTTTGGCGGCACGGGCTTTGTTGGAGGAGATCTTGTTCGCGCATTGCTTGAGTCCGGCCACGAGCCGTCCGTTCTCGTGCGCCCCGGCAGCGAAAACAAGCTGGTGGAGAACGGGCGATGCCGGGTCACGAGCGGCGATATAGCCGATGAGCAGGCTATCGCTGCCACGTTGCAGGACTGTGACGCCGCGATTTACAACATCGGCATTCTCAGGGCCTTCCCGCGACGCGGCATTACGTTCGAAGCACTGCATTTTGAAGGAGCCTGTCGTGTCATCGACGCCGCGAAACGACTCGGCGTGCGCCGTTTCCTGATGATGAGCGCCAATGGCGTCAAGAGCCCAGGCACGCCCTACCAGGACACCAAGTATCGCGCTGATGAGCACCTCGCCTCGAGTGGTCTCGACTGGACCATATTCAGACCGTCGGTAATTTTTGGCGACTCCGGAGGCATGCAGGAAATCAGTCACCAGCTATACAGCGAGTTGGTCAAGCCACCCGTACCGGCGCCTGCGTTTCACAACGGCCTGTCACCGAGAGGCAATGGCGTAGTGATGTCGCCCGTGAGCATCCGTGACGTTGCCGATGCGTTTGCTGCCGCGTTGCAGAATTCGGAGACGATTGGCAAGACCTACGACCTCGGCGGCCCGGAAGCACTCACGTGGGAGGAAATGATAAAGCGTGTTGCCGAAGCAGCTGGCAAGAAGAAGATCATACTGCCAATGCCGATCGGCCTGATGAAGATTGCTGCAACACTTTTCGACTGGCTGCCGTTCTTCCCGGCCACCCGTGACCAGCTGCAGATGCTCTCTGAAGGCAATGTCGCCGACCCGGCCCCGCTCGAGTCACTCATCGACCGTCCCGCCGCCGGTTTCTCTGCCGACAACCTTTCCTACCTGCGCGATCGCGACTACTGAGAATTCATTATCGCCTGCATGTAGTCGAACATTCTTTCGCGCATGGATTCGTCCGGCAAGCGACCAAAGCCGGCCCTGAGATTGTCGACCAGGTGCTGCCGGTCCGCCGTCTCGGTCAGCACACAGTTCACTGCAGGATGCGCGAGAATGTACTTCAATGAGAACTGCGCCCAGCTGCCACAATCGAATTCAGTTACCCACTCGGGAAGCTCACGACCCCTGACCATCGCGAAGTAGCGGCCATTGATAAATGGCCGGGAAACTGCCACTCCGATTCCCCTGTCGATTGCCAGCGGCAACAGGCGCTCGCCCGCTTCCGGTTCCATCATCGAGTAGTTGACCTGGACGAAGTCGATGAGACCGTCCTCGATCAGGCCGGCAATTTGCCCGTGGCTGCCAACACCGCTGCGCGCCACGCCGACAAAGCGCACGAGGCCATCGTTCTTTAGCTCCTCGTAAATGCCGTGACTGGCGCGAAATCCGTCCAGGTCCCGGGTGTGAACGAGATCAAGCGCCGTCTTGCCCTGCACCTGCGCCAGCCGTATCGCCTCTTCTCGCATCGCCGATTCATCAGCAGGGTCAATATAGTTGCCGATGAACAGCTGCCCGGTCTTGCCGAGCTCACGGCCTAATCGACCGACGAAATCGGCACTCGAGCCGCCCGCGTCGACGTAGTTTCCGCCACGGGAGAGAAATGCTTCGAGAAGCGCGGTCGACAACGCATGGTCGCCGGACCGAAATGCCGACGAGTTGCCGAGGCCGATAATCGCCATCTGCTGGTCGGTTCCGGGTATGGGCCGCGCCGGCAGGGGATCGTGCTCCAGAGCCATTGCGGGTGCTGCCGCGGCAACCGTGGCCGCTCCCGAGTACCGCAGGAAATCTCTTCGATTGGTCATTCTCGTCGTTACGATCATCGGCATCCTGGCGGCTGTCGCAGTGCCAATGTACCTCGATTACGCCGTTCGCAGCCAGGTAGCTGAGGGTCTGAACCTTGCGGAAGGCGCCAAGACGGCCGTCACCGAGTACTTCCAGGATCGCGGCTCGATGCCAACAGGCAATACCGATGCCGGCCTGTCAGCCGCCGCCCAGATCCAGGGCAATTACGTAACCAGCGTTTCGGTCGGCAACCAGGACGGCGTCATTACGGTTACTTTCGGTAACCAGGCCAACCTCGTAATCGTCGGACAGGCGATTACACTGACCGCCGACACCACGGCCCCCGGTAGTGTCCAGTGGATCTGCGCCAGCGGCGCTATTGCGGACAAATATCTTCCCGCAGCCTGCCGGTAGCGCGACACGCGGAAACTCTCTCGGGCATTTGCTCACCATGCAGATTCCAGCCGACTGGCCGCTGAAAGACTGGTGATTAATCCTCGGCCGGCGGAATCTTGGTCGCCTGCCACGCTACAACACGCCATTCGCCGTCGCGTTTCAGGAATGTCCCCGTATTGAAATAGTAGAGGACCTGCGAGTCGTCAGGCGGCGTGCGTACCAACTTGAATGCCACGACAGCCGTATCGCCATACCATTTCAGCTGCACATCCTCTGCCGAATATACCGGGCCGGGCTCATCCGCACCTTCCTCTTGCGGAGCGTCGAAAGACGCGATGATTGCCGCCTTGTCGGTGCGGGTACCCGCTGAAGACGTGTAAACAAGGTCCTCGGCCCAAAATCGTTCGTGGGCCGCTTTCTCGGATGAGTTAGCGAGAAAATCATGCAGAAGTCCGAGGATTTCGTCTGCATCACCGGCACTCGCATTTGCGGCAAAAAGCAGCAGGGACATGGCGATAACTCGGGCGGTCTTTTTCATTGGCTTTCCTTCAAGGAGGCATTCACTGTATAAGAATGCCAGTTTCTGGCCGTGCGGCCCAATCAAAAAGGAATGCCGATGTTTGAATCCGGGTATTACGCGGCGCCGGCGATCATGGTCCTGACGCTCGGAATCAGTTTGCTCGGACTCTTCCAGGTGCCCGACATGATCGGCAAGTTTCTTTTCCGGCCGTACTTCTTCGTGCGCGACAGGCAATGGGACACGATGATCATGAGCGGTTTCATTCATGCCGACATGATGCACCTGGCGTTCAACATGATCACGTTCTACTTCTTCGCCTTTACTCTCGAGCGATTTCTCGGCACGACGAAGTTTGTCATCCTGTATTTCGGTGGACTCATCATCAGCCACACCTGCACGTGGTTGAAGGAGCGCCGCAACCCGCAATACGCTTCTCTCGGCGCATCCGGCGCAATATCGGCAGTACTGTTCTGTTACATCGTATATGACCCTACGACGATGCTGCTGGTGTTCTTCATACCGATGCCGGCACTGCTGTTTGCCGTCCTTTATGTCGGCTATTCGATGTGGGCGTCGAAAAATGCAAACGACCGCATTAACCACGACGCCCCCCTTTGCGGCGCACTGAGCGGTCTTGGCTTTGTCGCCATAACCGATCCCGGTGCGTATTCACGCCTGTTATCGATACTGTTCTAGTCGATCAAGTGCAATCGGTCCGGCGCAATCTGGCCGTCTGGCGAGAGCACATATTTCTGTAGCTCCCAGCCAACGTAGAAACTGCCGGTTTCATCCGGATTCTCTGTCACCTTGATCTCGTCCGGGCGAACCCGGCGCTTGATGTGATCACCCAACAACTTGGCGATACTCGGCTTTTCAGCGGCATACACGATATCCATGGCGTTCTCCTCATGGCATTCCCTTGACACTCGCAGCCAGAGTACTGCCACCTCGCTTAACACCGACTGAAATTTTTGTGAATGGAAACTGAACCACGAAAAAGGGCAGCCGTAGCTGCCCTTTCTCGTCGCTTGCCCTTGCAAACGTTCTATTCGTCTTCCGTCGGCGCATGATAGTGGCCGACATCGGTTTCCGCTTCGTCAATAAGGCCCAGGTACTCGCTCATCAAAGCTTCCGCAGCCTCCTCACTACCTTCCTGCTCGGCAAGGGAGTTCCACCACTTGATGTCGTCTTCTGACCGATACCACTCGAGATCTGCCATGCCACCCTCGAGCGCCCAGGCGGTCATCATGTCCCACTCACCGGTCTGGAAATGGACGCTTCCGAGCGGGCCGGGCAAACCGGCCTTTTCGCCTGCCGGCGCGAAGTGCTCCGAGATGATCTCCATTGCCCGTTCGCGCTTGCCGGTATGGAACTTGACGAAGGTCACACTGACGTAGTGCGCATCGTCGCCTTGCGTCATCGGCCCGCCTTCATCGTCCTGCGCTGAAGCGGGTACGGCAAATACCGTGAGCGCTGCGGTCGCAGCAAGAGCAATAAACGTCTTTCTTGTTTTCATTGTGGAACCCCCATCTGGTTGTTTTTTGTGGTTTGGGCTCCCAGAGCTTAGGCGTTTACGAGGTTTGAGGGAAGCTGGGAGCTCTCATGCGGCGCGAATCGAGGGAAATGGGCGTGGACTTGTGTTCCGGCTTCTTGGTCGGCCGTCCAACAAAATAACCCTGCGCCAGGTCGACGCCGAGTTCGTCCAGAAGCGCCATACTCTCCGCGTCCTGCACGTATTCCGCGATCGTCTCCATCCCCGCTTCCGCACCAATCTCGGCAATCAGCTTGATCATTTTCTGGTCGACAGGATTATTCAGCAGGTCCTCGACAAACGTGCCATCGATCTTGATGTAGTCGAACTGCAGCTTTTGCAGGTAACTGAACGAACTGTAGCCCGTGCCGAAGTCGTCGAGCGCAAGCTGGCAGCCCAGTTCACGAAGCGCTGCAATCTGGCGCTCAACATGCATGGGATGCCGTACGGCAAGGCTTTCGGTAATTTCAAAGATGATGTCGCCAGGCTTCACCTTGTATTTCTCGAAGCACGTTTCGATGTGTTCGACAAGGTCGTCGTTTTCGAACGCGTTTGCCGAGAGATTGATTGAGAATTTGAGCGTTCGCGCCGGCACCGAGTAGACAGAGTGAGCTTTTGCCGCATTCTCGATCATCCAGAAGTCAATCTCTGTCATCAGGCCAAAGCGCATTGCGGACGGCAGGAACGCATCTGGCGCCACGACGCTATTGTCGTCGCCGCGCAGGCGGATGAGGACTTCGTGATGAGTCGTTTCACCGGTGTGAATGCGATTGATCGGCTGAAAGCGCAACTCGAATTCATTGTTGTCCACTGCGCGGCGCAGGCGATTCATCCAGCCCACGTCAGCCGTATCCTTCTCCTTCGACGAGCCATCCGAGTACTCGTAGATTGACAAGCGATTGCGGCCCGCGTTCTTGGCTTCGCGGCAGGCAATGTCTGACTGGTTGATCAGTTCGTCATAGTGCAGATTATCGCCGGTAATCATCGCCATGCCGATGCTGCAGTGCACATGGAATACCTGGTCGTCCTCGATGTGCGCCATGCGCCGCATGTTCGACAGAATCGTCTCTGCAGACGAAGTCGCGCCATGGATATCTGTGCGCCTGACGAGCACGGCGAATTCGTCCCCGCCAAACCTTGCGACGACGTCATCGCGGCGCACACTGCGGCTAAGCTCATCGGCCACTTTGCGAATCAGGCGGTCACCCGCGTGATGTCCGCAGGCGTCGTTGATGTACTTGAACTGGTCGAGATCAACAAAGAACAGCGCACTCGTGTGCCCCTTGCGCATGACGCTGATAATTTCCTTTTTCAGCTCCTCGGTAAAGCGGCGGCGGTTGAACAGGCCTGTCAGGCTGTCGTGGTTGGCCATTTCGAGCAACTTGGCATCTCGTTCACTGAGCGCACTTGCCGTTGTCTCGAGCGCCTCCACGATGTCGGAAATTTCACGGTGCGCAGCCGGGTTGAATTTGACGCCGAGGTTTCCCTTGGCGAGTTCCTTGATGGGCTCCTGCAGATCCGAGATCGATGCCAGCGCCCGCTGCAATGCGCGTCGGCCGTAGGCTGCGAACGCGATCAACAGCAACAGGAGAATGAGGATCGCGCCCTTGATGTTTGCCAGCAGCCGATCGTGAAAAATCACGAAGTCGAGATTAATGCTCACGAAACCGAGCAGTTCGGTGCGGGTCTCACCCTCAAGATTTTCAGCATCAAAATCGAACAGGCCGTCATCGACCAGCGATTCGGTCCAGACAGGGGCCAGGATCTTGAACTGGCGCGGGTTGAGCAGACCACTGCTCATAAGGTACGGCTTATTCTTGCCAATCACGGCGATAGCTTCCTCGAGCTGCTCGCCTGTCAGGTTTTCAGGTACCTCGGGATCCTCGCGTTTATCGACAGAGAACAACGCCACGCCGCTCTGGGAGAAATACGCCACGCGGTGGATCTCCGGGTATCGCTCCACAAAGCTCTCGAGCCGAATCCTCGCCTCTTCGTCATCGCTCAGGTATAGCGGCGATCCCAGTTCATTGAGCTCCTCGGTCCACTGCAACGCCCAGCGGCCGTAGTTGTCCTGCAGTACCCACTGGCCACCCCAGTAAAGACTCGCAATCGCAAGACCACCAAAAAGGGCGGCGCTCAGGACCTGGATGGACAGGATCTCGTGAACGAGAACGCGTTTGGCACCCTCCGTTGACTTGCGCCCCAGGCGGCTTCGGAGCCACTCGAGCTTTTCTTCAATCCAGCTGCGTGCAACTGCGAGTGCAGCGTTCATCGTTCGACGACCTGGACCGTGCCGTTCGTCTCGACGCGAATCTCACTGAGCTGGGTAATCGGCGGCAGGGATTCGAGATGACCCGACTGGACTTCACGGATCACCCTGACGATAGTCCGTGCGATATCAGTTGCAACTGTCGAGATGCTCAGCGCGGCGCCCATCTCCAGCATTGAATCGCTTGGAACGGCGACCGGCACCTGCTGGCGATTCGCGTCGTCCAGCATTTCCTGAAGTACGCGCCCACTCAGGATGCGGTTGTCGGGAAACAGCCAGAAGCCATCAATGTCACGCACCATGCGGCGAAAGAAGTACAGAGTTTCCTGGTCAGAGTGCGTGATCTGCACGCGCAGGTCGATGCCGTGCTTCTCGGCCGCCCGGCGTGCATCATCGAGGAGATCGTCGTGTCCTTCACCGATAATGACGCCAACCCGGACCATCGTCGGGTCGAGTTTCTTCCATGCCGCGAGCTGTGCATCGAGCGGCGGAATCGCCGCGACGCCACGAGTGTTTTCCTGCAGCAGGCCATGGTCCTGGTGGTTGAAGACCTGGCTGAAGACAACCGGCTTTTCCGACATGGCGACCGAGGACTGCGCGGCACGCAGCCCGATGGCCACGACGACGCTCGAATCGGAGTCGTTGATCAGGCGCAGCACGTTGACCGGCGGCCGGCTTTCGTCACCGAGGTCATACACTGCGTAATTCTCCAGACGCTGGGCAAGTTCTACGGCAACATCGGCGTACGCCGGAGAACTGTTCGACATGACGATGGCGACACTAGGCAGCTCGAAGTCCCATGGCTGGCGGCTCAGGGGTGTGACCGTGATGGTGTCGAGCGGCGTCGTGTCAATCACTGCCGCGGACGGCTCGACCGGTGTTTCGGGAATACCGTCGGGGTACAGGCTGGCGCAGCCGGACAATAGAAATCCCGCAAAGAGTATCGCGTAACCTATTGATTTTGATATACGTGAGCCAATCCGTGGCATCGCGTTATCCCTTATGTAACATTGCCCGCAGCAAAGCGCTGTTCAGGCTGCCAGTAACCTCCTTATTTACCTTATCCGGGCGCGAAATTCTGTGCGCCAGGTCGCTGCAAAATCCGGGAACCTGTCCATGTGGATCAAATGGACCAGATCAGGCCAATTGATCCCCGATGGGCAGGCTGCGGATGCGCTTGCCACAAGCCGCAAAAATCGCGTTGGTCAGGGCCGGTGCAGCGGTCGGCAGGCCAATCTCCCCAACGCCTGTAGGCTCTTCATCCCAGTTGAGGATGTGGGTCTCGAACAGCGCGGGAAACGCGGCAATGCGAGCCAGCGGATAATTGTGGAAATTGCTTTGCTCGACCCGCCCATCGCGGACCGTGATTTCGAGCCCGAGAGCGGTGCTCAGCCCGTCGATCGTGCCACCCTGCAATTGCGCATCCACCGCGTTCGGGTGCACGGCGAAACCGCAATCGATGGCGGCGACAATGCGCTCGATCGTCAGCTTGCCATCTGCGACGCTGACTTCGATTGCATGCGCGGCGTAGCCGCCGAACGTGAAGTGCGCTGCGAGGCCAACTCCCCTGCCCGGTGGCAACTCCCTGCCGTAACCGATCTTTTCGGCCACGAATTTAAGGAGACGCGCCGAACGGCCGGGATTGTAGGTCGGCCCGCCATGACCTCCGTATTCAAGCTCACGTGCCTCGCCGAGAAGATCGAGTTGCAGTGCCAACGGGTCCTGCCCCGTTTCATGCGCGACCTCGTCGATAAAGCTCTGAATGACCCACGCATTCGCGGTATGTGCCGGCGCCCGCCACGATCCGCGTGGCAACCCGATGGGATTGTGGAAATACTCCATGCGAATGTTGTCGACGATCCGTCGCGGAAAGTCGTCGACGTATAGCTCGGCGCCATACAGGTTTTCGTCCGGCATGTTCGGTCGGCGATAGTACTTGCTGCCACTCGCGAGGCGTTGCGCCCAGGCTGTAACCTTGCCGTTCTCGTCGAGACCGGCATGCATCTCGTGCAGGCCGCCGGGTCGATAGAAGTCATTCTTCACATCATCTTCGCGCGACCACTGCAGCTTGATCGGCCATCCGGTCTTCATCGAAATCATGGCCGCTTCGGCGACATAGTCATTGGTCAGCCGACGGCCAAATCCGCCACCGACTCGCGTCATCTCGACATGAATCTTGTCGCGATCGAGACCGGTCACCGCGGCCGCAGCCCGGGAGGCGCCGCTGGGCATCTGCGTGGGCGCAATGATGTGGCACTCGTTCGCCTTGACCCAGGCGTAGCAATTCTGCGGCTCGAGCGGTGCATGATTGACGAAAGGCACGCGATACTGACGGACGACCTTCTTCGACGCAGTCGCTATAGCCGCATCGAAGTCGCCATCATCGAGTACGACCTGCCCGTCACTTCTCAGCATTTCTTCGTTCTCTGCCCAAAATCGCTCGCTGCTGTCGTTAGCGCTGGGGCTCTCTTCCCACTCGATATCGAGGGCCTCGCGACCCTTCATCGCGGCCCACGTCGATGTCGCTACAACGGCGACGCCGCTGGCCAGGATGATGTATGGCGCACCCATTTCGGGTCCTTCAATGGTGAAAACATTGAGGACACCGTCGACCTCACGCGCCGCGGTGTCATCGAATGACTTCACCCTGGCATTGAGAACCGGCGCACGCGCGATGACCGCGTAGCGCATTTGTGGCTGCACGGTGTCGATACCGTATTTCGCTTTTCCTGTGACGATGTCGCGCGCATCAATCGTCTGGCGGTGCGTACCGATGATGCGGTAGTCGTCCATGGCCTTTAGCGGCGTGGAGTCCTCAGGCATTGGCATGGCTGCCGCATCGACGACGAGTTCGCTGTACGGAATTCTCGAACTGAGTGACGTACAAACGACAGCCCCCGGTTCGGTTACGCACTGCGACTCGTCGACGCCAAGCCTTGCCGCTGCGGCGCGAATCAATTGCCGCCGGGCATCCGCACCCGCCTGGCGCATCAGCTCCCAGTTGCTTGTCAGTCCCGTACTGCCACCGACGCCCTGGCCGCCGCCATACTTCCACGTGAAGCCGTCGGCCGTCCTGACAATGCCGAGCGGCATCTGTCGCACGCTAACCATGTCCCAGTCGACGTCGAGTTCCTCCGCCACCATCATCGGCAACGTCGTCCTCAATCCCTGGCCGATCTCTGGCTCCTTGGAGCCGATCACAACCGTGCCGTCCGGATTTATCTGCACAAACCAGCCAATCGTCCGATCTTCATCGGTCTCGGATGCAAATGACGGCAGGCCGACAACGAGACTGCCCGCAATGCCGCTACCGGCAATCAATACCTCGCGCCGCGTAACACGATATTTCTCGAGTACCGCACTCATGACTTTTCTCCCGCTGACAGTTCGGCAGCGCGATGAATCGCCTTGCGAATACGTACATAGGTGCCACAGCGGCAGATATTGGTGTGGTTGGCATCGATATCGGCGTCGCTCGGGTTCGGGTTACGCTTGAGAAAATCGACAGCGGCCATGATCTGGCCTGCCTGGCAGTAGCCACATTGTGGCACGTCGTGCTCGAGCCAGGCCTGCTGCACAGGATGCAATTCGTCCGCAGACGGCGCGAGGCCTTCGATCGTGGTGATGTCACGGCCGCCGATCGCGGAAACCGGTGTAACGCAGGCACGTTGTGCGACGCCGTCAACATGTATCGTGCAGGCACCGCACTGGCCGATGCCACAACCGAACTTGGTACCCGTAAGACGAAGGTGGTCGCGGATGACCCAAAGTAACGGGGTATCCGCGTCCCCTTCGAAAGAAACTCCCTCGGAATTGATCTTGAATGACACCATGTGACCCTGTCCTCCCCTGTCAGGCATCGTAGATGCCTATATGACCAGAAATGCGACCAATGGTGCCTGAAGATACGACGAGATGATCGAAATCAGGGACGAACCGTTGTCCGGATAAACCTGGCTATTGCATTGCCTTGTATCGATCGACAACGAAGTCTTCAACGCGATCGATAGCGGCCTGCGCGCGGTTACCACCGGCATTCACGACATAAAACGCACCGCCATCGAGTTCGGGCACCAGCGTTACTATAGCGTACCACCGCAAGTTGCTTCCTCCGTGTGCCAGAAGCACCCGCCCTGGAAAATCCGCACTCTCGCCGACGCCCCAGCCCAGGCCGGTCTCATCGACGACGGGCGTGTGCAGCTCGTGAAACGTATTCGCGGATATGAAGCTCCCGAAGCCATTGAAGCCATCGATGTGCGCAATCATGAAGCGCGCATAGTCGCCAAGAGTCGTATGAACTGTCCCTGCCGGACCGAAGACCTGCGGGTTGTCTGCGTCGGGGCCCGGTGAAACCGGGTCGAAATGATCGTTGTGTTCCCAGTGCCCCCAAGGCTGCGACAGGCCGCCCGGCTGCCCCGGGGCCCCAAAACCCGTGTCATTCATTGCCAGCGGTGCCAGCACGTAGTCGGTGAGCAATGACTCCCATGATGCCGACATCATGGTCTCGAGCATCGCACCAACGATAATGTAGCCGCCATTCGAATAGCTGTAGGTTCCTACCTGCACAACGGGACTGTTTCCCAGCAGTTCCGCCGCGAACGCACGGCGCTTCTCGACCAACGTGCCGGTCGCATCGTCGGCGTAGCGAGACGGTGCGGTGTTGACCCGTTCGATTCCGGCGGTGTGAGACAGCAGGTGGCGAATCGTGATGTCTCTGAGGTCGCGGTGAATGCTCCCGTCGAGTTCCGGCCAGACATCAAGTGGCGTGGTATCCCAGCTAACGACGCCCATTTCCACCATTACGCCGACCAGGGAACCCGTCATGGCCTTCGTCAGGGAGCCAATGTGCCAGGCGTCGCCGGTTGTAACAGGCTCACTCGAATCGCTTGCCCTCATGCCTTCGGCGGCAATATCCACGACCTGTCCACGATGTACGACAACGACCGCCATGGCCGGTATCTCTTGTGCATCCACGGCCCACTGCACGAGCTCGCCCAATCGACCGTCACCCTGGACCCCGGACTGTGGAGCATCCGGAAACGGCAACGGCTCGGTTACCTTGTTGCCACCACTGCTGTTGCTGCCGCATGCGGCGACCAGCAGCAGGACGAGTGTTAATGAGATTTGCTGTTTGCTATTCATGTGCCCCCCTTGCAAGCACGTTTAGGGTTACAAGGGGGAGACTGCGAGGACGCGAAATCCTTCGTTTCAGGACCCGGCGCCGGGCCCAAACTTCCAGACAAAGCCGAATGACGGAAACATCGGCAGGTATTCCTCGAACACGGGTGATACGGACGGAGATGGTGAAATCGTCAATCGATGGTTCGAAGTGCAACAGGTATTTTGCGCATTGAAGAGATTGAATACCTCGAAATAGTATTCGAAGCTGCCACGGGATAGAGACACCTTGCGCGACGCGCGTACGTCGACACGAGAGTAGCTGTCGAACCTCGTGCTGTTCCACTGTGACAGGTCAGCGTCGATACCGATGACGTTACCGTCCGGATCGAGCAGCGGACTGACATACAGCGGAGTCCTGGGCCACCCGCTGTGGTAACGACCTACTGCGCTCAATGTCCATTTCTCGCCGTGCCAGGTAATGCTGGCAATCGCAGAGTGGCGCTGGTCCCAGCTGCGGTAAATCGATTCACCGTTGATCTTGTCGATAGCTTTCGACCACGTATAACTTATCCACCAGTCAAGCGAATTGTCACCGGAACTTCGCAGCGTGAACTCGGCGCCATAAGCGTCAGCCGACTCCGGTGCAATCAGCGCGCGATCAAAGTTCGCCTCCGGGGCAAACTCGTAAATGTCGAGCAGGCTTTCATACCGCGGCAACACCGTAGCGTAGTCCTTGTAGTAAAGATCGGCTTGCAGGTTCAGCCCGGACTTGAAATCGTGCCGAACACCGAGCGTTGTGTGGTCGACCTCGACCGGTTCGTGAAAGCGCGTTTCCCCATCGGCGACCAGCAGGTCCTGAATGGCATGTGGCTGATAGAACTTACCCCACGCGAAACGCAGGTCCGTCCGGTCACTGACGTCGAACAGCCCATTCAATCGTGGCGATACCTGTGAGTCGTTGCCCACATCGGTCCACCCCTGGCTGTCCCAGCGCAACCCGGCCTCGAGGTACCAGCGCGGCGACATGCGCGTCCGCCAGGCGGCATAAGCGTTAATATCTTCGCCGTCCTCGGTAGTCATGACGTTACGACTCACGGCAAAGGGTGCGGAGTTATTGAGAAAGTCGGATCGGCGCACTGAATTGAGAAAGTACTCGTAGCTCGACTCCAGTTCACGATAACGGGCACCGAGCTTGAACATGTGCTTGTCATTCGGTGCGAACACCCAGTCCGTCTGTATTCCAGCCTGCGTCGTTTCGAGTGCGAAATAGCGGGAAATATCCTCTGTGGGCCACTGGAACTGGTCTCCGTCCTCGGTGCTCTCGATGTGACCGCCAAAAATCTTCGTTGACGAGTGGATGCCCGCCCGCGGCTCGTAGTCAACCGTTATCCAGCCGTACTGCATGGCCGCGTCTTCCTGGAAGTCGCCGCCGTCTTCAGGATCGATGAACGAAACGTCGTCCTCGGCAAGCAGGACCTGGAATGACAGATCAGTGCTGTCGGTGACGAGGTATGACACTCGTCCGTAAAAGTCGGCATAACGAGGTTTCAGTTCCTCGCCCGGCTCGACGACCTCGTCCGCGAGCAGATCGAGGTAGCCGCGACGACCCGACAGGAAGTAGCTGCCGCGACCATTGCCAAACTCGCCACCGCTTCGCGCAAACGCGCTGACGAAGCTCACACCGACTTCGTGCTCAGGCCGATTGTCCGGGCGGCGCGTCGCAATATCGATGACGCCGCTGGCGTAGTTGCCGTGTTCCGCCGTAAACCCGCCCGACAGGACCTGCGCCTCGTCAATGATTCCCGGATCGATAATGCTCAATGGCTGGAACAGTGTCCGCATGTGATAAGGCTCGATAATCTCGAGTCCGTCAATGCGAACGTTGACCTCGCTGGTCGTTCCGCCGCGCAAGTTGAACGGCGCCTGGAAATCATTTGAGGCTACGCCTGGCAGCCGATGCAGGGCGCGAAACGAATCGTCGGCGATATGCGGCATTTCGCGGATTTCTTCTCCGGTCAGGAACTGGTCGGTCACACCGCGCCGGTCAAACAATGCATGCCGGCTGCCGACGATCGTGATCTCCTCGATGACCGGGCGAACCGGTGCCGCCGATTCCGCTGAGGCGACAACGATCCCGGGCTGCGAGGTTGCGGGACGCGGCTTTGTCGAACGCACAACCAGCCACTTGCCACCCGGCCCCTCGTCCAGGTCGAGATCATATTCCTGCAGTGCCTGCCGCAAAGCAGCAATTGGTTCGCTGCTGACCGGCTCCTCACGCACGAGCATCCATTCACGAATCAGCTCCGATGAGTAAACGATCTCAACGCCACTATTACGTACCGCTTCGATCGCCTCAACAATCGTCATACGGCTGTTGATCGACTCCGCGGATGCTGCTGCCGCAACGGTGAGCAGCAATGCGGCGACAAGGCTTCGTCCCGGCATATCGGCTAATCCACGCTCACGGTAAACGTATCGCCCGAAATCTCGTAGTTGAAGGGCGCAATTCGCTGTATGACCTCAAGTCCTTCGTCGATCGGCAGCCCCCTGATAGATCCCTTCAGCACCGTTTCCGTTGCATAGCGGCGTGCTTCTTCGTTACGCCACCTTAGCTTCAGTCCGCGTTCCCGCGCATACCATTCGAGATAGGCCAACAGTGTTGCACCTTCAGTGCCGAAGTCCGGCGCAATCTGTGCCGCCCAGGCCCAGACCGGGCTCGTCGAGTCGAGATCACCCCGCTGTTCCATACCCGCATTATCGACGGCGAGCTGGCTCCCCTGTTGCACAGAGACGTCGGGAGCGCGGGTGCGATCAAGCCGCACCTCGCCTTCGCGAACGCCAATCGTCAATGCGCGGGATGTGACGTAAAGCTGGTATTGCGTACCGACATCTGTGGCCCGACCGAAAGGCGTATTGATGTATACGGCTTCGGCATTTGCCAGCAGGTTGGAATCGAAGTACACGCGCCCTGACTGCAGGTCGAATTCCGTCGCACTCTGCGCCACCAGCATGGTCTCTGAGTCAACACGCAAGGACTCGCCGGACGCCAGCGTCACAGCAATGCGGCCGCCGACGCCGGTTTGAATAACTGCGTCGAGGTCGATGCTATCGCCCGCCTCAACCGCCACACCGTCAATCAGTACATCACCTGCAACACGATCGATTGCGGCAACCTGCATTGGCTCCGGTCCGATGGCCGGACGCCACACCATGAATGCTGCACCGACTGCGACGACCACCGAGGCGGCGATGGCCAGGCGGTTGAATGTCAGCGTTCGCCTGGCTTTGCGCCGGCCCGCGACAACCTCCTGCCAGTGAGCACTGACACGGGCGTTGGCAACAGCGAAGCGGTCGTCTTCAACCTGCTCACGCTCACCTGCGTAGCGTATCAGCCGACCGATTTCGTCTATTTCCTGTTTATTGGATTCCTGATTCATATCCTGGTCACTCATGGTCAGTACTCAAGCAGCGACGAAACCTCACGGCCGTTACCGCTCAGCTGCTGCTCCTCGTTAATCAAAGTCTGGAATGCATCTCGAAACGCGGATCTCGCACGGGTCAGGATCGACTCTGTGGCCTTCGGCGACTTGCCAAACATGTCCGCAATCTGGTTGACCGACATGTCGCGCACATACTTGGCCTCGAGAATGTCGGCGTACATAGCCGGCAAGTAGTCGAGCGCAACCTTGATCAAGCGGCGAATTTCCGACTGATACACGGCAGCATCCGGGTCCGCGCTCGACTCAGCCAATAGCGAATCGAGTGCTGCCTTGACGGCCGGGTCATCTTCCGTGAGCGGTTTGTCGCCCTGGGCCCTGTGCCTCGCCTTGCGTTGCTTCGAAACTTCGTAGCGGCAGAATGTGCACAACCACGAGAACAGCGGCGCCTCGCCACGGTACGTGTCCATCTTTGACAGTGCCTGGCACAACACGACTTGTGCTGTCTCGTCTGCCAGGTCACGGTCGTTGTCGAGCCGCACGAGGGCAAATCGGAAAAGTCTGGGATAGTAGCTGCGAAAAAAGGCATCGAACGATGGCTGGTCGCCATCGAGAATGCGCTTCACCAGTCTCTTGTCAGCTATTTCCTGCATTTCGCCACCCGAAATTCTCGCTTCTGCAGGTTAGAGGAAGCGAGCAGCCAAAATCCTTCAACTTTTTTCGAAAATTCCCAGGCACGCCGCCCACGTTACCCGTAATTCTAGTCCAAGGCAGGCGAGTTTGGCGTAAGTCTCTGTAAGAAAAGAAAGTTTTGGAATAGCCAGCTCGACGATGTCCGCAGCGTCCGCGGCGGGCGAAAAGAACAGGCTGGCGATAAGAAGCAGCACGAAGATGCTGCGAAAAAGGCGGTCAAGTTTCATGGCCTCTCTCCAAGTAATCTGTCATTACCAGAGAGAGGCCACGAACCGGGCGATTCCTTCGTGCTCAGGTCTTTTGTTTCTCGATCCAGCGATCGACTTCGGCCTCGAGCACGAACAACGGCAGCGAACCGTTGGTCAGCACGAGGTCGTGATAAGCGCGAACATCGAACTTGTCGCCGAGCGCCTCCTCGGCGCGATTACGCAATTCGCGGATCTTGAGTTGCCCGATTTTGTAGGCAAGTGCCTGAGAAGGTATCGCAATGTATCGCTCAACTTCGGCCACGACATCAGTGTCGGTGATCGGTGAATTGGATGCCATGTATTCAATGGCTTCTTCGCGTGTCCAGCCAAGTGCGTGCATGCCGGTGTCGACAACGAGACGATTGGCACGCCAGATATCGCCAAAGAGCGAACCGAAATACTGCAGCGGGTCCGTGTACATGCCGAGTTCCTTACCCAGCGACTCGGCATACAGGCCCCAGCCTTCCACGTACGCCGTGTATCCGCCGAAACGGCGGAATGCGGGCAGGTCCTCGACTTCCTGCGCCACCGAAATCTGGAAGTGATGCCCAGGATTCGCCTCGTGAATCGAAAGCGACTCCATGAACCACTTCGGCCTCGCAGGCAGGTCGTAGGTGTTTATATAGAAAATACCGGGGCGTGATCCGTCCGGCGTCCCCGGGAAGTACTGCGCGGCAGCCATGGACTGGGCACGAAACGGCTCCACAGGCTTGAGGACGTATGGCGCTTCCGCCAGTGTACCGAACAGTTTTGGCAACTTCGGATCGATCTCGTTACGCAGGTCCTCGTAGGCCTGCAGGATTTCCTCTTCCGACTTGAAGTGAAACTGTGGGTCTTCCCGCAAGTAGACGAAGAACTCGGCCATCGTTCCCTCAAAACCGACTTCGTCCTTGACCTTCTCCATCTCGGCGTAGATGCGCTCGGCTTCACGCTTGCCGATTTCGTGGATTTCTTCCGGCGTATAGTTCGTAGTCGTCGTCTCGCGCACCATGAACGCGTAGTAGTCCTTGCCGCCCGGGCTGTTCAACTGCCCGACCGTTTCACGCGTGTGTTGCATGTATTCGTTGCCGATGTAGTCATGGAGTTTCGCGTACGCCGGGATCAGCGTATTCATGATGTGATCTTCGTACGCCGCGGTCAGCCGCTCGCGATCTTCGTCCGAAAAGGATTCCGGCATCCTCGCGATTGGGCCATAAAACGCACTTTGCTCTGGGCTTTCAACGACTTGCGCCGCAAGCTGCGGCAACGCCTTTTCCATCAGTATGCGCGGCTGCACGACACCGAGCTCCACGCCTTCGCGCATCTTCGCAATCGAAAGGTCGACGTGGCGGACAAAATGACTGGAGCGCTTGATCCAGTCGTCATAGTGCTGCGGTGTTTCGAATGGCTGCCCTACCGCGCCTGAGCCCAGAATCGGCAGGAAATTCGGCACACTAAAGAACTGGCTGACAGGCGTGAGACTTTCGTAGTCGTTGTAGCCCTGGTCCTGTCGCTCAATCGCATTCTCACGGTCGAACTGGAAGATCTCGAAGTTGAGTCGGTCCTGCCCGGTCAGTGTTTCAGGGTCGTACTCGAGCAGCTTTGCAAGGTAACGCTTGTGCAGGTCGTACATGGCTTCAGCGTATTCATCCGACAGGAAGTCGTAGGGACCCCACTGGTCATTGAAACGGTGGTCGCCACGAAACGTTGCGGTAATCGGATTGAGTGCAAGCATCTCCTCGTCGTATTCGTGATAGAGCTGATTAAGCTCGGCGACGACGTCGACCTCGGGCTCTGCGACTGCCTCGGCTGGCTGGTCATTCTTGCTGCAGGCAGACAAACAGAGCGTTACCGCAAGCAAGGAAACGTAAATCCGTGATGTGCGAATCATGTTCTTGTCCTTGTTGATTCAGGTGAAACTACACATGTTACCTAATTAGGAGGCATACTTGTTCTCGATATGGCGACACCCTATCCGCTAATATTGTTGAGTGTTCTTGTACCAGGCATATTGGGTGGTTGTGCCAGTGCACCAACGGATGCTGAGCCTGAAGCGGGACGGATCGACTACACAATCGGCGCTTCATCAGGCATCTCGCACAAAGACACACCGTTAAACTTGTGGCAATTCGCATTCGTGAGAATGGCGGACGCCGCTCCCGTGTTTATCACCGGAACTCCGGCTGGATATGTGCGCGAGCAACTCGCTGCGCAACATATTCCAATACTTCAAGAACAACGAGATTTTATTGTAATTCGGAGCAAAGTTGGCCTGGTTGAGCACGGCACGGACGTGCAGGAGCAATTTATCTACGGCTTTGAGGACGGAGAGCTTGCACTCGGGCCCGCAACGTATCGGCAGGTTATTGATTCATTGATTGCAGATGGGCTAACCCAGGACTCTGTCGATTTGCTGATAGAACTGTCCGCTGCAGACCCCCAGGACGCGAGGCCATTGAACGACATTGCGTGGCTCCTTGCTACGTATCAGGATGAAAACGTCCGGGACGCAGAATCATCCATCGAAATCGCGACACGCGCCTGCAAGTTGACGCACTGGAATAATCCCGACTACATCGACACATTGGCCGCCGCGCATGCGGCAGCGGGCAATTTCTCGATTGCGATAAATTACCAGCAGATGGC
>JARRLQ010000038.1:0-34814 GCA_037386905.1 Woeseiaceae bacterium | reverse complement strand
GGCCTTCAAGCGTGTTGTCGATCGCGCCGTTCGAGGACAGCGAACCATCGCTGAAGACATACATCATCAGCGGCACGCCCAGGCGGGCGGCATACTCGAGGCACGCGCCCATGCAGCGGCCGGCGCGGAAGTCCTTGACCTCACCCTCGGCGCGGCGACCACCGTGGTAGTCGTAACCGCCCATCTCGATACAGCCAGCACCGGCGTAACCGTTCATGACGAGTTTCATGACGGAGGCCGTTTTCTGGAACTCGCGGGCATCGCGGTCGCCGGCATTCCACTCGGCGTCGCTGAAGATACCGGTCGGACCGACGATCTCCGGATCGAGACCCGGGTCGATAGGCACGCCGCCGAAACGGTCGGCGATATCGGCCGACTTCAGGTAGCCGCAACGAACCATTTCCTTGATAACCGCGTCGCGCGTGATCTGCGTATTGACCTGGTCCATCTTGCGATCCGAGATTCGGTAGATGGACTCCATGACGGCCGTGGCGTCTTCCTTGGAGAGGATGCCGACGAGATCGCCCGTGTCCACGAGGTTGACGACGTCCGACGGACGGTCGACCTTGGTCGGGCGCAGCTCGGGGTCGTACAGCATCTGCGGCAGCATCGAGTTACCGCCGGAGTCGGTGTTCTCCGAACCGGCAAGTGTCAGGATCGAGCCGTCAGCGCCCAGGCCGCCGGCGCCTGCACGTGCGATTCCGTACATCGGGTTGTGCGGGTTGTTACCCGTGTCATTGTCCGAACGCGCCGGGATTGCAGCACCATTAATGAATGCTTCGTTACCCGGTGTCAGGGTCTGCATGATGCCGCGGCGGAATGCGCTATCCAGGTGGAAGCCCAGCCCGAGATCAAAGTTTTCGTACGGCAGCTGCAGCGTCGGGTCGACGAGACCCGGGATCATGTCACCCGGCAGCCCCATCTTTTCGTAGCCCGAGGTTCCGAGGAAGTCCAACTGTCCGCCTTCCTTCCCGGCGAGAACGTTGGAGCCGAAAATGTTCGCGCCGCCTGCGAGATCGAAACAGATGAACGGGATCTTGCCGGCGCCATTGGTGGCGATCTGGCAAGGGCTCGAGAGCAGCGGGCTCAAATCGCCTGATAAGTCGGCAGCCGCTTCGCGCGGATTCGAGAACAAGCTCAGGATACCGGCGCCCGTGGTGTAGGCAGCGCCTGACATGAAGCCCTGTGCGACGAACTGACGTCGCGTGACAGGACGCGGATGGTCGGCGTGATACTGCGGCTCATCCCAGTGCCGTGCATTACGTTTGTTAGCCATAGCTTTAGTTCCTTTCCTTAGTCCTGTCTTACTGCACGAGTGTCGTTGCGTTGCCGAGCATGGCTGCGCAGACACCCTTTGAAATTGCGCGCGTGTCACTGCCACCGGCGATCAGGCGATCGACGAGGTTGTCCGGGCGCGTGCCGTTGCCCGCAACCGAGGCCAGTTCAGAGTAGACATCGGCATAGGCCGGCTGGCTGGCAAGGTTCGTACCCATGATGCGGTTGATCAGCGGGTCGACGAACTGGCTGCGATTGGCAGCCGAGAATGCCGTCGACGGTGCGGCGTCGAAGTTGAATCCCGGGAAGATGTTCGGTGTCGTCGGATCCGGGTTGCCGTTTGCGTTCACGAGCGCATCACAGTAAGCGATGGCCAGCTGAGCAACTGCAACCTGGTGCGATGACAGGAACGTGTTGATGTCCTCGATAGCGGGCAGCGACTGCCTGAGCTCCTGGTAGGTCATGTCGACGTTCGTGTAGTCCACCCAGTTCACTTCGGTCGCGGCCGCGAACGATGCATTGATCTCATCGAATGTCCTGAGGCCGATTTGCGATTGCGCAGTGAGGTCCGTTTCGGTGATGACCAGCGTCGGGTCGGCCGGGCGGTTGTAGCTGGCGCTGCCAAGGCGATCAAAGGTCAGGAAGAACTCGTCACTGTCCGGACCCTTCTCGAGCGGCAGTACCGCGCCGAGGCTTGACAACGGCTGGCCGAGTTCCTGGAACAGTGTTGCGTCGAGCGTGTCGACCAACGTCGAGTACGTCTGCCCGACCGGTGCTTCGAGACCGTTCATCGCGACACGCATTCCCTCAATCGGAATGCCGGTCGGCGTCGAACCATCCAGCGTAATGAAGTGCGGCCGGTCGAACAGGTATGCGTAAGTGTCGTACTGCGCTACCTCGAACAGGATGTACGACGACTGCGGCGCGGCCGAGATGATCTCCGAGATATCGAACAGCAGGTAGAATTTCTCACCCACGCCCGCATCGAAGTTCTGCGTAACCTGCTCCTGCGTCAAGGCGCGACGGTGCACCGATGCGAGGCGAATCGTGCCATTGAACTGTCCATCGCCCGAGACCTCTGCACCGAGAACCAGCGCAAACGTGTCCTGCCAGTCGACCAGCGTACCGCCCGGTACCGGGTCAGTGTTCGAGACCAGCTCGCCATTGACGAATATTTTGCGTCCCTCGATCGGGTCGTAAGTCGCGACAACGTGCTGCAGGGTCGCCTGCAATACTTCGTCAGCGTCCGGGGTCGACAGCGCCGGGTCGCCGGTCAGGCTCGTCTCTGTGCTGCGCAGCAGGAAGTCGTAGGTGTACAGGGTCTGCTGGAGCGTAAAGTTACGCGCCTGGTCGCCCGCCGAGTAGCTGACGATGCGAGCCATTTCCTGCGTAACGTTGGCCGGCACGACCCATGCCTCGATCGAGAACTCACCCGATTCCTGGATGATGTCGAACAGCTTGGCACTGGCCGTCGTCGTGCCACGAGCCGAGCCACCGTTGGTCGTGATGCCCCAGCCGCCAAACCAGCTGACTTCAGGTGACAGGTTCAGGTCGATTGCCGGATCGACACCACTCGTGTCGTAGGCAACGAGACCGGTACCTGTCTTGAACTCCCACAATGCAACCTGTGCGTCTTCGTACCTGTTGCCGCCTGACGCAAGCGTACCGTCGGTCAGCTTGAGCGCCTTACTGTAAATAAGGTTCGGGTTGACCGTGGTCGGCGTAATGCCATTGGCGAACGCCGTGATTGCGTTTTCCATTACCTGGGCATCGTTCGAGCATGAGCCGGTCCAGCAGTTATGGAATTCGCTGCGCAGGCGAACGACCAGGCGCGAGTTCGCGGGCGTGTCGAGGTTGATCTTCGGCTTGGCGGCGTCGTACGCGGTCACGATGTCGGGATCGGCAAAATAGGGCTGCTGTGCGTTTGCCGATTCGGAGCTGTGACAGTTATTGCAGTTTGCCTCGAGCACCGGATAGACAGTCGCCTGGAAAGCGCTGGGATCATCCGGGAAGTTCTTGCTGACACCCGGGTCCTGCGACGCAGGTGGCGTCAGGATGATCTGGCGGCCACCGCCACCGGTATCGCCAAGCCAGTTCTCGATCCACGTCGTCATGATCGTGCCGCACGTGGCGGGGTCTGCAACCCAGCAGTTATGGCCCTGGCTGACTTTCTCGACGAGACGCGACAAAGACGGCTGTGTCGTGTCGGTAACCGTGACTGCGGCGTCGAATGCCATGTTCACGTCGTCATTACGCACGAACATCGGCAGCTGTCCGACCTGCTCGTTATGGCACGAGCCGCAGCGATCGGTGGCCTTGGCATTGGCCCAGAATTCCTGCTGGAACGCCAGCACGCTTGCATCACGTGCAACAGGGCCGGTGTACGGCGCGTTGTTGTTCGAGCCGCCACCCGGAGGCAATGGGTTCTCCACCGTGTCGGCGCCACCACCGCTGCAAGCGGCGATAACGAAACTTGCGGCAACAGCAAGGAGTGCGTTTCGCAGCGACAGACCATCATTTCGGTCGATCGGCGCTGCCTGCATAGCAATGTCATTATTCATTGTTCAGTCTCCCTACTGGCCCATGCAGTGAACGGCGGTCTGGGCAAAGACGTCCTTCATCCTGTAGCCCAGTGTCGTCATGAAGTCGGTTGTCAGCTGGTTGACCATGCTGCGATCCGTTGCATCCTCGGGATCGCGCAGGCAAACAGCCTTGAATACCTTGCGTACCTGGCATGCGGCGAAGGCTTCGCTGTTGGCGAGTTCTTCACCCAGCGACTTCGCGCCGTAGCCGGTACCCGGCAGTGACTGGCTGAAGCCCAGGTAGGCGTTCTGGCCATTGCGCCAATAGTTGGTCCACTCGTCATCCGGCGTGCGGAAGCCCTGCGGGAAGTTCAGGTCGTTGTTGAAATACTTTGGCTGAACCGTGCCACCCGGCCCCGGACCGGAGGCCGTGTATTCAAGGCGGCCTGTAACTTCGTTGTAGTTGTAATAGGCAAATGCCTGCGCCATCGGGTCCATGCCCGTGTGGCAACCAATGCAGTTGTTCAGGAACAGTCGGCTGTCGCCACCGGGGCTGCGGCTCACGTCCTGGCGAATGCGATCGGGTGACAGCTTCAGGTCGTGCACCTGCTCCATGTCATTGCACATGTGATTCATGAGCGTGAAGCGGAACATTGCCCGGTTCGTACCTGCCACAAAGAAAGCCTCGGCAGCCGCTCGGGACGTAATGATGCCTGCCGTTGCCGACGGCGGGATTCCCATCAGCGACGATTGTGTTGTCGACGTGAGTTGGTCGCGCAGGTTGATGTTGTTCGCTTCGAGCTGTGCGTAATGGTCGTTGTTGGCCGCGGACGGGGCAGACGGCACAACACCATTGTTGCCGACGTAAGTCAGGTTGGCCGACAGCAGCGTGTTGAACGGCACATCGTCACGAATCATGCCGATGACCGTTGCGATGTAGTCATTCAATGGCACGAAGACCGATTGCTCGCGGTTCGTCCATGGCGCCGCGAAATTCTTCAACGTAACGTTGTAGAAGTTCACATTGTCCATGGCAATAAACGCAGCACAGTTCGCACCAGTGACGCCGCCTGGACAAAGCGGGTCAGTCCCGTTTGTCGCGATGACGTTCTCCATCTGTGTGAGAACCGCGTCGGTCGGCGGCACACCAGCAAGGCGATCATGAATGACTTTCGCCTGCTCCCTGTCGCCTGCCTGTGCTGGTGCCATCAAGCCCATTGCCATAAAGGCAACAAGCAGCGTGCGCCACAGCGGCGTAGTCCATCCCTGGTCTCGTTTCATTGTTGTCCACGTCCTGTATTTCATAACACTCTGCCCACGTACTAATTCAATCCACTAAACGTGACTTACCTGTTTCGATGTTTCGGGAGATTGACGCAACGTCGACAGACGTTCTTGACAACCCAATGCTGCATCATCGTTGGCAAAATCTCCGTGAAAGCATTCACAGTCCTTGCATTGACGAAATTGCAGCCCACAAAAAACAATCGATCTGCAATCTATAAAGCAATTGCTGTGCCAGTCTCGGGAACTTCGCGAAAAATTCAGCAAAAAACCTTTTAAAACAGTAGCTTATAAGGACGAGGTACGCACATACCGAAACAGGGATATGTCAAGTCAGTGTCGGCAGTTTCGCACAATGATTATGACCGCCGCGCCTAAGCTACTGATTGCATACGACTCGGCGCCTGTCGCAGAAGCGAGACAGGGTCGATCCGTTGCGTCACCTGCAAACAACAAAAACGAACAACTTATGCGTTGTGCGGTGTGACCTGTTGCTCAAAAACACTCCTGGCCGCGTTGGCTACGGAGAGAATTGCGATGGAACCGATATTCCTGTGTGGCCGTGTATGTAACGGCAAGAACGATTTTCGACATTAAAAAGGACATTTAACTTTGCGTACTGTCGCCCTTTTTCGACATTACATCGCGCTCTGTACCTCTCATATACTGGGGTGCGGATTGTGATCGCGTTAACGGTATACGTAAGGTCAGGGCTTCACACTTACGTTTCCCTCGCGAGTCCCCAGGAAGACTCGAGGTAAAAGTATTATGAACAGGCAATCTCGACACGGATTTCGATTCGCCGCGCTGTTATCGGCGTCGGCGATTATTGCTGCATGCAGCCAGGGAGATGGCGTCAGTATCGGAACTGGGCAGGACCCGGACCCTGTAGTGATCGATTTCCCGATCGCATACGTTCGCGCACCGATCCCCACCGATGACAATGGCGATTTCACGCAGGAAGACCTGCGCGAGCAGATCACGTTCGATTTCGGCGCTGACCTTTTCTACCGCGACCGCGCATCTCCGAGCGCCGAAGCGATCAACATCACCGGCGAACTGACGCAGGGCCTGGCTGCTATTCGCGATGTTGAGATTGCCTATGACGGCAGCGCCATCGTCTTCGCAATGCGTTATCCGTTTGACCCGAACGTCGACGAGGAAGACCTGCCGACGTGGAATATCTGGAAGTACACGTTTGAAACCGCCGTTCTCGAGCGTGTCATCAAGTCCGACCTGACGGCCGAAATCGGTCACGACATCATGCCGAAGTACCTGCCGGACGGCCGCATCATCTTCTCCTCGACACGCCAGACGCGGTCGCAGGCAGTGCTGCTCGATGAGGGCAAGCCGGGTTTCCCGGGGCTGGACGAGGACGAGAATGAGTTCGCGTTCAATATTCACATCATGAACGACGACGGCTCGGGCGTGGAGCAGGTGACCTACAACCAGAGCCATGATCTCGACCCGGCGCCGCTGAGTAACGGCCAGGTCGTGTTTTCGCGCTGGGACCATGCGGGCGGCAATGACGAGATGAACCTGTATCGCATGAACCCGGACGGCCAGAGCCTCGAGCTTCTCTATGGCGCGCAGAGCCACGATACCGGGACCAATGGCGACACGATCCAGTTCAGTCAGCCGTCCGTCGGGGGTCGTTACGCGTCTGTTTACCCGATTCTCGATGGCTCTGGCAGGCTGATCGTCAGCTGGAGCCCGTGCCGCCTGCTCGAGCAGTTGCCCGATGATGGCGATCCGCTAACGGATGACACGATCGTTCGCCCGTGCACGCAGGACCGCCTGGCGATGCTGTTCGTGCAGCCGGATCCGGACAATCCTGTAACGCCCGATGTGGGCAGCTATACGATTGCACCGCCACTTTATGGCATCTGGATGTATGACCCGCGTGACGACACGCAGCTGCCGGTCGTGACGGGCGAGGAAGGCTTCATATTCACCGAAGTCGTTGCGGCCGATCCGAAGATTGCGCCGCCGGCGATCCCGGATGGCATGAATGTTTTCCAGCTCGACCCGACGATCGCTGATGCTGCCGAGGGCGTGATCAATATCCGCAGCGTCTATGACTTCGATGGTGCTGCGGTCGTCGATATCGAAGCGATGGCGGATCCGCTGCAGACACCGGCAGCCGCAAGGCCAGCACGATTCCTGCGCATCGAAAAAGCCGTATCGATCCCCGACGAAGACATAGTCGATCTCGATGACACGGCATTCGGTGTAACGACGGCCTTCGGCATGAAGGAAGTCATCTCCTATACGCCGATCGAGCCCGATGGCTCGGTCATGGTGAAAGTGCCGGCCAACGTCGCATTGCAGATCGCTGTCACCGACGAGAACGGCAAGCGCGTCAGTGCGCGCCACGACAACTGGATCTCGGTGCGGCCTGGTGAAGAATTGCGCTGTCATGGTTGCCACGTTGGAAACAGTGGCTTGTCGCATGGCCGGCGTGATGCCTTTGAGTCGGCCTATGCCGGCGCGCAGGCAGGATGGCTCGAATTTCCGAATACAGACCCGCAATGGTTCATCGGCACCCCCGGTGAAACGATGGCGGAAGTACGTGCGCGCGTAACCTGCACGAATGCAGGCATCTGTGATGACACGACGTCGATCGAGCCGTCGATGAATGCCATCTATCGCGATGTCTGGACGGCCGACCCGACTGTGCGCATGAATAATGCCGACATTGATCTGTTGTACACTGACCTGCAGACGCAGTCGCCGACAACGCTGGCCTGCCAGCAGAACTGGCAGGCGCAGTGCCGCAGTGTAATCAACTACGAAACTGTGATTCACCCGATGTGGAGCCTGCCGCGGCCGCAGTTCGACGACATGGGTCAGCCGATCCTGGACGGCAACGGCGTACAGATCGACAGGCAGTGCACGCAGTGTCATCAGTTTCCTTACATTGATCCTGCAGACGGCGTAACCATTCTGCCGCCGGCAGGCCAACTCGAACTCACGGACGGGCCTTCGCCTGACGAACCTGATCACTTCCACGCCTATCGCGAGCTGTTAGTTACTGATAATCTTCAGGAAGTAGTCAATGGCGCATTGGTCGATGTGCAAGTACAAGTAGACGTCGATATCGACGGGAACCCGATATTCGACGTCGTCCCGATACCGTCTCCGGCGAATGCCGGTAGTGCGCGTGCGTCGGGTGCATTTTTCGGGCGATTTGAAGACCCGAATAACGTGGAGCACTACGGTGTTCTGTCTAGCGCGGAGAGACGCTTAATTGCGGAATGGTTGGATGTCGGAGCCCAGTACTACAACAATCCTTTCGACGTCCCGCAGTAAATTGTCCGTCTGGTGCGTGTGCCTGGTTGCACTGCTGGCATTCGCACCCGGACACGCAGAGGCCGCCGACGAAGTCCTTCGCAAAGTGGCGGTTGCTGATCCGTACCTGGAAATGCATACGGGGCCCGGCCGCGGCTACCCGATATTCCATATTGTCGACCGTGGCGAGCAGGTCGAAATTCTCATGCAGCGTACCTACTGGTACCAGGTGCGCACCGAACGCGGCATCGAGGGCTGGGTCGACCAGGACCAGATGGAGCTCACGCTCAACCCCGACGGAACAGCGGTCGAATTCCGCCGCGCCACGCTCGAAGACTTCACCAATGCGAAGTGGGAGGCTGGCATCCTGGCTGGCGACTTCGGTGGCGCGAACATCGTTTCGCTCTACGGTGGCTACTCGATCAACCCGCATGTCTCCGTAGAGCTATGGGGTTCACAGATTTTGGGAAATTTTTCGAACGGCTGGATGGGCAGTGTTAACGTCGTTCATGAAACCTGGCCGGATTGGCGGTTTTCACCGTTTTTTACCTTGGGCGCCGGCGTAATTCACACGTCGCCCAAATCGACGATCATCCAGGGTGATGATCGTACTGATGAGGTTGGGCACGTGGGCGCGGGTCTGAGGATCTACGCCTCACGACGATTTTTGTTCCGCGTCGAATACAAGAGCTACGTGGTTTTCACGAGCCGCGACGAGAATGAGGAAGTTGAAGAATGGAAAGCCGGTTTCGCGTTCTTTTTCTGATCGCCTTGGCGGTCATGCTTTCGGGCTGTGCGGCCACGAAGAACCTGTTCGGCATCGGGGACGACGAGGCGCCGCCGCCGTCTGCCGAGCCGCCGGGCCAGGTCATCGACCCGGAGGTCGAACGCCGTGACATAAAGGAGCCTGCGATCGACCGCGAGGACTTCGAGGTCGGCGCGTTCGCCGGTCTCATGAGCATCGAGGATTTTGGCACCGACGCGGTTTATGGCGTGAAGCTTGCGTACCACGTGACCGAAGGGTTTTTCGTCGAGGCGAGCGTGGGCCAGAGCGAGGCCGGCCTGACGAGCTTCGAGCAACTGTCGGGTAGCGCGTTGCTATTCGATGACCGCGACCTGACGTACTACAACCTGAACCTCGGTTACAACGTGTTGCCGGGTGAGGTCTTCGTCGGAGAGGGCCGCGCCTATAACACCAATTTCTACCTGATCGCCGGGCTCGGCTCGACGAATTTCGCCGATGACGACCGCTTTACGGTCAATTTCGGCGCAGGATTCCGCTTCCTGCTGACCGATTCGATTTCCATCCACGTGGACTTCAGGGATCACCTGTTCGACAGCGACATCCTGGGGCGCGAAAAGGTTACGCACAACCTGGAGGGCACGGTTGGCGTGGCCGTGTTCTTCTGAGGCAGGGTTCACGGTTCGGTCGGCAGGCGATGGCTAAAGTAGGGGTATGAATATGAAGGCAATAGGACGGTGTTTCCTGCTCCTGGTGGTGCTTGCCGGCGCGGCGGGCTGCAGCAATTTCGAGCCGTGGGTAAAGCCCTACGAGCGTGACCGCCTCGCGGACCCGATCATGGCGCTCGACATGGACCCGGTGTCCAGCGCTTACATCATGCACGTCTACGAGGCCCGTGAGGGCGCTCGCGGCGGTGAAGGCGCGGCCGGCGGTGGCTGCGGCTGTAACTAGGAGCGCCTGACTCATAATGAACTTCCGGCGTCACATTGCTGTTTCGGTTATCGGGCTGTTGTTGTCATGCAGCGCGGTAGCTGGCGTGCTGCCTGAAGACCGATCGGACGTCCTCTATCACCTTTACGAAGGCGGTGGTGTGCGCATCGACGGGCCGTCGGTTCTCGTCCGCAAGCAGATCGGTACAAGCGTGTCTGTCGTCGGCAACTATTACGTCGACATGATCAGCTCGGCATCGATTGACGTTGTCACGACGGCGAGTCCGTACACCGAGGAGCGCACTCAGTGGTCGCTCGGCATGGACTACCTGCGCGGCAATACGACCATGAGCGTCAACTATGTCAGCAGCGTCGAGTCGGACTTCGATGCCGAGACGGTCGCTTTCTCCGTCAGCCAGGACATGTTTGGCGACCTGACGACGCTGACGCTGAGCTATGCGCTTGGCGACGACCTTGTAGGGCGTTCGGACGACCCGAGTTTTGAGCGCGAAGTCGACCGGCAGCAGTACGGTGTCGGCGTGACGCAAATTCTGACGCGCAACCTGATCGCCACGCTCAACTACACGACAATCACCGACGAAGGCTTCCTGAATAACCCCTATCGTTCTGTCCGCTATGCGGACCCGAACGTGGCGCGTGGCTTTAGTTACGAACCCGAGCTATACCCGAATACACGCACGAGCACCGCGGTCGGCTTGAGTATGAAGTACTACCTGCCGTACCGGGCGGCGCTTACGGGCGAGTATCGTTACTTTACGGATACCTGGGATATCGAGTCACACACGGCAAGGCTCGAATATACGCATCCGCTGGGGCCTTTCGTTTTTCATGCCAGTTATCGCTGGCACGACCAGACAGGGGCGCATTTCTATTCCGACCTGTTCCCGCGCTCCGAGGCGACCAACTTCCGTGGCCGTGACAAGGAACTCAGTCCGTTGACGAGCCAGACAGTCGGCATATCGGGAAGCTATGAGTTCCTGAGTGACCCGGACAGCTGGGGCTTCATCAAGCGCGGCACGGTCAACGTTTCGTACAAGTTCCTGTCGATCGATTATGACGACTTTTCCGATATCAGCGCAGGCCAGCCGCTCGGCATGGAGCCGCTGTATCAGCTCGAAGCCGATATCACTCCTACAAGTGGTACGATTACGAGCCATGTATTTGCTGATCGCTGTCCTCATTCTTCTCGGCTTTGTCGTCGTCCTCTACAACCGGCTGGTTGTCAGCAGGAATCGGGTCGATACGGCCTGGAGTGATGTCGATGTGCAGCTACAGCGGCGTCATGATCTCGTGCCGCGGCTTGTCACGGCAGTGGACGCCTACGCAAAGTACGAGCGCGCGACGCTCGAGGCGGTATCCGAACTTCGTTCCGAGGCCATGCGCCAGACCGGTGTTGATGCCAAGGGGAAGGCCGAAGAGGAACTCAGCGCCGGCGTGCAAAAACTGATCGCGCTTGCCGAGAACTACCCGGATCTCAAGGCCAACGAGAATTTCCTCAACCTGCAGAACGAGCTCGTCGAGACAGAGAACTACCTGCAGTTCGCGCGGCGTTATTACAACGGGTCGGTGCGTGACTTCAACACGATGACCGAGACGGTGCCAAGCAACATCATTGCCGGCATGTTCGGCTTCATGGGGCGGGAGTTCTTCCAGAAGGCGTCCGATGACGTCGCAAACGTGCCGCTGGCAAAATTCGGATCGGTCGAATGAGAAAGCTGCTGCTTGGAGTCCTGCTGTTGTCATTCTCGGCCAGCGCGGACGAGCGTATTCTCGACTTCCGCAGTGACATTATCGTCATGCAGGATGGCTGGATCGATGTCACCGAAACGATCACAGTCCGTGCCGAGGGCAACCGCATCCGCCGCGGCATTTATCGCGATTTCCCGACCGAGTATCGGGACAGGCTCGGTAATGACGTCGTCGTCGGTTTCGACATCATTTCGGTACAACGCAACGGCGCGCGTGAAGATTTCCACACGCAGGGCATCCGGGACGGAATTCGGACGTATTTCGGCAGTTCCAATCGATATATCCGTTCCGGCGAACACACCTATACATTCCACTACCGGGCCAGCCGTATGCTCGGCTTCTTCGACAACCACGATGAGCTCTACTGGAATGTCACGGGAGTGAACTGGGAATTCCCGATTGACTCGGCCAGCGCGACAGTGTCCTTCGGATTCGATGTTGCGGCGGGTGACCTTTCAGCCGAGGGCTACACGGGTGCGTTCGGCTTCAAGAAGCAGGACTACACGTCGCGCATCGAAACGGTGGGTAGCGTGCATTTTCAAACGACTGAAGGATTGCCGCCACTTAACGGGCTGACGATCGTCGTCGGTTGGCCGAAAGGGCTTGTAGAAGCGCCAACCGAGCTCGACAAGCTCGGCTGGGTGCTCTCCGACAACGCCAACCTGCTGATCGCAGTAATCGGATTCGTCATTCTGCTGGCTTACTACATTCCGGTCTGGAGGCACTTCGGCAAGGACCCGGAGGAGGGCGTGATCGTCACGCGTTACGTTCCGCCAGATGGGTTTTCGCCCGCATCGCTCAGGTTTATCCGGCAGATGTATTACGACGACAAGGTTATGACGGCCGCCATCGTCAACCTCGGCGTAAAGGGCTACCTGCGTATCGATGTCGAAGAGGGTTCGGACGGATTTCTCGGTATCGGCAAGGAAGAAGACAAGTACCTGCTAGTAAAGACTGATCCTGGCCCGAATGCACCGTCGATGGCGCCCGGTGAACGGGAACTCTACGACGGCCTGTTCATGGACAGGGAAAAGGTCCTGCTGGACCAGGAGAACCATGAAGAGCTCGGCCGCGCCAAGAGCGACCACAAGCGTTCTCTGGCAAAGGACTACAAGCAGCACTATTTCAAGTACAACGGCCTGTTGAACATACCGGCGGCGATCATTCTCGTCCTGACGGTAGTGATGTCGGTCAAGGAGCGCATCACGATCTCGTCCGTTGCGGTGTTTGTCCTGATGGCAATCACCGCGATCACGTTCGCCGTCATCATGAAGCGACCGACCTTGCGCGGCCGCAAGCTGCTGGACGAGGTGCTGGGCTTCAAGGACTACCTCGAGATCGCCGAGAAGCACGAGATGGAGCTACGCAATCCTCCGCAGAAGACGCCGCAGCTGTTCGAGAAATATCTGCCATATGCATTGGCGCTGGGTGTCGATCAGAGCTGGGCGGAAAAATTTGCCGCGGTGATCGGAAATGCGCAAATGCCCGATGGTCAGCCGTACAGTCCTGCCTGGTACAGCGGGTCCTGGAACAGCCGCAGCCTGGGGAGGACAACCTCGAGCCTGACCAGCAGCCTGAGCACTGCCGTAACACAGTCGGTCACACCGCCCGGTTCTTCGTCGGGTGGCGGAGGTGGCGGCTTCTCCGGTGGCGGAGGCGGCGGCGGCGGAGGTGGCGGCTGGTGATGTGTTCGGCCGAAATGTAACAATGACGGCTTTTGACGGTCGAACCACCTATCAGAAATTCGAGTAGTTCATGAACTCCCCGATTTACAATATGCGGCCGCGCCGCCAGAGCAGCATTCCGAACGTCGTTTTTGCGCTATTGGTCATCAATGGGCTGGTTTTTGCGCTGCAGCAAATAAACCCGCGCTACATGCTGGTCAACTTTGCATTGTGGCCGGCCGGACCTGCTGACTCGCCGTTCATGCCGTGGCAGCTTCTAACCTACGGATTCCTGCACGGCAACCTGTACCACATATTCTTCAACATGCTTGGCTTGTGGATGTTCGGCCGCGAGATGGAACTGCTCATGGGCACACGGCGGTTTCTGATTTTTTACCTCGTGTGCGTGATCGGCGCCGGGCTCGTACAGCTGGTTGTCGCCGCCGTACAAGGTGGCTTTTATCCGACGGTCGGTGCGTCGGGCGGGCTCATGGGCGTCCTGCTGGCCTTTGCGCTCGCGTACCCGAACCGCCGTATCATGCTCATTTTTCCGCCGATTCCCATGCCGGCAAAGTACTTCGTGCTGATATTCGGCCTGCTGTCGCTGTACCTCGGTTTCAGTGGCAATATCCCCGGCGTCGCACACTTCGCGCACCTCGGTGGTATGCTCTTCGGTTTTCTGCTGTTGCGATATTGGGCTCGACCGAGACGACGTGGCTAACCTGATTGCACTTGCCATTGCGACCGCGATCCTGGTCATGATTCCAGGGCCGAATGTCGCGCTGATTGTGGCCAACAGCATTCGCTACGGTTTCCGGATGGGCGCCACCACGGCGCTCGGTGTGACTTGCGGCAATGCCATCCAGCTCGTCCTGGTCGTACTCGGCATGACAGCGATCATTCAAGTGGCCGCCGAGGCGCTGACCTGGATTCGCTGGGCAGGTGTCACGTACCTCGTCTACCTGGGTATTCGGACGTGGAATGCCAATGCTGACGACCTCAGTTCGGTCAGGGCCGCGCCGGCCGTGTTCTGGCGTGCCGTGATGATTGCCGCCATCAACCCGAAGACGCTGTTGTTTATCGCAGCATTCCTGCCGCAATTCGTGGTGCTGGATGCCGGGCTGGCAGGCCATCCGGCGACCGTCGCAGTCGTATTCATGGCCGTTTTGCTGGCCGGTGACCTCGTCTGGGCCATGATGGCAGGATCGGCGCGGCAGCTGCTCGACCGTTTCGCGACGGCGCGCAATCGCATCACCGGGGTTTTCCTGGTTGCCGCCGGAGCCGGCCTCGCCCTTTCGAGGCGATGAAACCTTTTGGGCCGCAGATACATCTATAAATTATTGATTCAAACGTGGGGCATATCATGACCATCAAGCGCAGAACATTCCTTGGGCACATGGCGGCAGGCAGCGCGGTGCTGACCGTGCCGGCATTCCTCAATGGCTGTGCGGTGCAGCAGGCAACGGCTGTTGCCGAAGCGACGCCCGCCAACCCGTTCATGGACTGGTTCGGCGTGGACCAGGGGACGGTCGCCAAAGTCATGTCCGAGCTGACGGCCAATGGCGCCGATGCCGCCGATCTCTATTTCCAGCACTCCCGCAGCAACTCGCTGTCACTTGAAGACGGCATCGTTTCGAACGCGAATTCGAATATCGAGCAGGGTGTCGGCCTGCGCGTTGTCATTGGCGAACAGACTGGTTATGCGTTCACCGAGGACCTGACGCTGGCCTCGATGCTCGCGGCGGCGCGCACGGCATCGGCGATCGCGGCGGGCGGCCGGGTTGTCTCCCCGCAGGCCTTTGCACCGAAGGACATGGGTGGTCTCTACACGACGACAGTGCCCTGGTCCGACGTCGGCATCGACCAGAAGCTGCCGATACTGAAATACATCGAGGAGCAGGCGAAAGCCAGGGATCCTTCGGTGGAGAAGGTTTCCGTTTACTGGGGTGACGGTGACGAGCGCGTGATGATCGCGACGCTGGACGGTAAGCTCGTTATGGACCATCGCCCGATGACGCGCGTGACGCTGCTTGTCACCGCGCGCAAGGGTGAAGAGGTGCAGTCGGGTTATTCGAACATCGCGGCACGCGAGGAGTTCGGCTGGTACACCGAGGAGCGCCTCGACACGATGATCCAGGAAGCCGTTGACCGCACGATGATCCTGTTCGATGCGCGCCGGCCGCCGGCGGGCGAGATGCCGGTCATCCTGGCTTCTGGTGCAAGCGGCATCCTGCTGCACGAGGCTATCGGCCACGGCATGGAAGCCGACTTCAATCGCAAAGGTACGAGCATCTACTCCGACATGATCGGCAAGAAGGTTGCCGAGCCGTTTGTGACTGTCGTCGACCAGGCGACCATTCCGCGTGAGCGCGGAGCGCTGAATTATGACGACGAGGGCAACGAGGCCGGCCGCACGGTCATGGTCGAGAATGGCATCCTGAAGTCGTACCTGCATGACCAGATCAGTGCGAAGCAATACGACCTGCAGCCAACCGGCTCGGGTCGTCGCCAGTCGTACAAGTATGCGCCGATGCCGCGCATGAGCTGCACATTCATGGAAGACGGACCGCATACGAAGGAAGAGATCATCGAGGCCGTCGACCACGGCATCATTTGCGAGACGTATACAAATGGCCAGGTGCAAATCGGTGCCGGCGACTATACGTTCTACGTGAAGAACGGCTGGCTGGTCGAAGGCGGCAAGGTTACCGCGCCGATCAAGGACGTGAACATCATCGGCAATGGTCCGGAGTCACTGAAGCGCATCACGATGGTTGCCAACGACGCGCGCCTCGACACCGGCGGCTGGACCTGCGGCAAGAATGGCCAAAGCGTGCCGGTCTCGCAGGGTATCCCGACCGTGCTTGTCTCCAACATGACGGTAGGAGGCGAAAATGTCAGCTGATCTCAGAAACCAGGCAATATTTGCCGTTGAGCTTGCGAAAAAAGCTGGCGCCGACGATGCGTGGGCATCGGCGGCCACGAGCCGCGATGTTGAATTCGAGTACCGTGACGGCGCACTGGAGAAGGTCAAGGACACGACCTCGCGTTCGCTTGGACTCCAGGTCTACGCGAATGGCCGCTACTCGAGTCACCAGACGACCGATCTGAATCCCGAGCGTATCGGCAGCTTTATCAGTGAGGCTGTCGCTATCACCCGTGCGCTTGAGCCGGACGAGTATCGCAAGATCACGCCCGAGGAACTGTTCGCCAACCAGCCAACCGACGACCTCGATCTTGTCGACAGCACGGTCGCGACTCTTGATCGAGATCAGCGGCTGGCGTGGTGCGAGGCGCTGGATGCAGCGTCAACCGGCCATGAGCGCGTAATATCGGCAACCGCTGGCGTCTATGACGGCACACAGCAGTCGGCATCAGCGAGCAGCAATGGTTTTGTTGGCACCCAGCAATCGACATACTGCTGGTTCGGCTCCAGTGTCACGCTGCGGGACACGGGCGACCGCCGTGCCGAAGACTGGTTCTATGCCGGTGGCGCCCATGTTGCCGACCTGCCAGACCCCACTGGTGTCGGTGAAGAGGCTCTCAAGCGCACGTTGTCACGGCTCGAAGCAGAGAAGGGCCCAACTCTGAAAACAGCAATGGTCGTCGATGCACGCGCATCGGCGTCGTTGATCGGCCGGCTGTTACGTCCCGCTAATGCGCGAAGCGTGCAGCAGGGCCGTTCGTTCTGGACGCCGCTGATCGGTGAACAGGCTTTCAGCGACAAGTTGACTATTATCGATGATCCGCTCATCAAGCGCGGACTCGCGTCGCGTCACTACGACAGCGAGGGCATTGCCTCGAGGGCGCTGCCTGTCGTCGAGAACGGCGTTGTAAAGAACATCTACGTGGATACCTATTACGGCCGCAAGGCTGACATGGCGCCGACGACGGGTTCGCCGTCGAATCGGCGTGTTGCGCTTGGCGACAGGTCGCTCGAACAGCTGCTCGCCGACGTCGGCAGCGGCATCTATGTAACGTCGTGGCTCGGCGGCAACGCCGACTCAACGACGGGCGACTTTTCGCTCGGCCTGCGCGGGCATGTCATCGAAAATGGCCAGGTTGCGCGGCCGGTTGGAGAGATGAACGTTACGGGTAACCTCAAGGACCTGTTCGCACAACTCGAAATGCTCGGCAACGACCCGTACCCGTATTCGTCGACGCTGGCGCCGTCACTGGTATTCGTGGACGTCGATTTCTCGGGCGCGTAGCAAAAAAATCGGGGTCAGAGCCCTAGGGCTCGGACCCCAATCCTCTAAGCCAACAGCCCACCATCCACCGGTATTGCGGTACCGGTAATGTGGCTGGCTGCGTCTGACGCGAGGAATAGCACGAGACCGGCGATCTCTTCCGGAGCCGCGATGCGGCCGTTCGGGTTCTTGTCTGCGACCATTTCCAAGAATTCGTCGACGTTCATTTCGCGGTCATCCGCGCCGCTGGCGAGCATCGGCGTGTCAACGCCGCCCGGGCAAATCGCGTTCACACGAATACCATCGCGCGCATGATCTCTGGCCATGGCGCGCGTGAGCTGGACAAGGCCACCTTTGCTGGTCGCATACGCAACCGCGCGCTCGGGTGCCCGCAGGCCTGCAATCGATGAAATATTCACAATACTGCCGCCGCTGTTTTCGAGGTGCGGCAACGCGGCGCGCGAAAGGAAGAAAGGCACGTCGAGATTTATCTTGAGCGTGTCGAGCCAGTCGTCGTCGGTGAGTTCATCGGCAGCACCGCGAATCACGATTCCGGCGTTGTTGACCAGGCAGTCGAGCTGCCCGAATTCATCGACCGTGTCGGCGACGAGCTCATCGCAATCTTCCGATTCTTCGAGTTCGCCGGCCCAGGTGGAAATGCTCTCGGACACGTCGGCGACTTCCTCGAGGCGGCCTTCGTCACGGCCCGCGGCCATGACCGACCAGCCCGCGTCGGCGAGTGCGATCGCAATGGCAGCGCCGATACCGGAGCTTGCGCCCGTGACTAATGCGACCTTCATAACGATTCCATAGCCTGCGAGAACGTGCTAAGCAGTGTATCCCAGAAGATGGTAACGATGTTTACAGCAACGAATCTTGGTTGGCGGCAGTTTTTCGAGAGCCAGCTCCGCGATGAAGACGCGGGCCTGGTCCGTGCGCGTGTAATGGCGATGCACCGGCGCCGTGCGGAGGTTATTGGCGACGGGCTGGAAGCCGGGATTCAATTGACGGGCAAGGCGGCTGATATCGAATTGACGGTTGGCGACTGGGTGCTCGTGGATCCTTCCGGCCCCGCGATTGTGCGGCGACTGGACCGCTTCGGGTTTTTCCAGCGCCGCGCGGCGGGAACGGCAGCCGAGATCCAACTAATAGCCGCTAATGTCGATACGCTGTTTGTCGTGACGTCGGCCAACCGCGACTTCAACGTGGCGCGGCTCGAGCGTTACCTGGCCCTGGCGCATGATGCGGGAGCTCATCCGGTCGTTGTGATTACCAAGGCTGATTTGTCGGAGTCGGTTGGCGAGTTTGTCAGGGCCGCGTCGAAACTCGCTCCCGGCCTGCTCGTCGAAGCGCTCGACGCGAGGGACCCGGAGCAGGTTGCTGCGCTCGGGACATGGTGTGGCGAAGGGCAAACTGTGGCCCTGGTCGGCTCCTCGGGAGTGGGCAAGTCCACCTTGATCAACACGCTGGCCGGGACCGAGCAGGTAACGTCGGCGGTGCGCGAAGACGACCAGCGCGGACGGCACACGACCACCGGGCGATCCATGCATTCGCTGCCTGGCGGTGGCTGGCTCATCGATACGCCCGGCATGCGTGAGCTGCAGCTCGTTGATGTCGGCGACGCAATAGATGACGTGTTTGCCGAAGTGGCGGAGCTTGCCACTCAATGCCGGTTCACCGATTGCGGTCACGACACCGAGCCGGGCTGCGCAGTGCAGGCCGCGATCACGGCGGGTGAACTTGACGCCGACCGGTTACGTCGCTACCGCAAGCTTCTGAACGAGGACCGGCGCAATACCGAAACATTGGCCGAGCGCCGCGACCGGGACCGGCAGCTGGGCAAGTTTTATAAATCGGTGCTGGCCGGCAAACGTCACGAGAAAGGCAACAACTGACGCCATTTGCCGATATAATGCGCGCCTTTTCGGGCCGCAGACCTCCAATGTTCCCCACCGACAAAATTCGCAACATTGCGATCATCGCTCATGTTGATCACGGCAAAACCACGCTTGTTGATCGCCTGCTACAGCAATCCGGCACGTTCGATGCGCGCGCCGCGGTCGTCGAGCGCGCCATGGATTCCAATGACCTGGAGCGCGAGCGCGGTATCACGATCCTCTCCAAGAACACGGCGATCAGCTGGAACGGTTGGCGCATCAACATCGTCGATACGCCGGGTCACGCCGACTTCGGTGGCGAGGTTGAGCGGGTGCTGTCGATGGTGGACGGCGTGCTGCTGCTTGTCGATGCTGTCGAAGGTCCAATGCCGCAGACGCGTTTTGTTACGCAAAAAGCATTTGCTCAAGGCTTCACGCCTCTGGTTGTTATTAACAAGATTGATCGCGACGGCGCCCGCGCAGGCTGGGTGCTCGACCAGACTTTCGAGCTGTTCGACCGGCTGGGTGCGACCGACGCGCAACTCGATTTTCCGGTGGTATATGCCTCGGCATTACAGGGCTATGCCGGCCTGGGGCCCGAGGTGCGCAGTGGCGATGCATTGCCGTTGCTCGAGGCCATTGTCAAGCACGTGCCGCCGCCTGCCGTCGAGCTCGACGGTCCGTTGCAACTGCAGGTATCGAGCCTGGACTACAACTCCTACGTCGGCGTGCTTGGCATCGGCCGTGTCAGCCGCGGTGTTGCGCGGGCGAATTCGCGCGTCACGATTGCGCGGACTGACGGTACCTCGTCCAACGAGAGGCTTGCACAGCTCTATGGTTTCGATGGCCTGGAGCGGATTCCGGTTGAAGAGGCCGGTGCCGGCGACATCGTTGTTTTCGCCGGTATCGAAGACCTGCAAATCTCGGACACGATTTGCCCGCGTGACGAACCGGACCCGCTACCGGCGCTCACGGTCGACGAGCCGACCATCAGCATGACCTTTCAGGTCAACAAGTCGCCGTTTGCCGGCCAGGATGGCAAGTTCCTGACCAGCCGCCAGATCCAGGCGCGGCTTGACCAGGAGCTGAAGCACAACGTGGCATTGCGCGTCGAGGAAACGGGCGATGCCGACAAGTTCCGGGTGTCCGGTCGCGGCGAACTGCACCTGTCCGTACTGATCGAGACGATGCGTCGTGAGGGCTACGAGCTGGCCGTGTCACGGCCGACCGTCATCGAACGCGAGATCGACGGGGTGGTGTGTGAGCCATGGGAACTCGTTACCGTCGATTTCGAGGAGGAGCACCAGGGCGCTGTGATGACACGTCTTGCCGATCGCAAGGGCGAGTTGCTCAACATGTCGCCTGACGGGCGTGGCCGTATGCGACTCGAGTACCGCATACCTGCTCGCGGCCTGATCGGATTTCGTACCCAGTACCTGACGGTGACCGCAGGGACCGGCCTGCTGTATTCGGTGTTCGATACCTACGCGCCACGCGTCAAGGCCGACATTGGCCAGCGCAACAACGGTGTCATGGTCTCGAACGTGGCGGGCAAGGCGCTCGGGTATTCGTTGTTCAACCTGCAGGAGCGCGGCTCGTTATTCATCAGCCATGGCGTGCAGGTCTACGAGGGCATGATTGTCGGCATTCACAAGCGCGGCAACGACCTGCCGGTGAATCCGACCAAGGGCAAACAACTGACGAACATTCGCGCCGCCGGTACCGACGAGAACATCCAGTTGACGCCGCCACTGAACTATTCGCTCGAACAGGCGCTCGAGTTCATCGATGACGACGAACTTGTCGAGATCACGCCACTGAACATCCGCCTGCGCAAAAAGCTGCTCACCGAAGGTGAGCGCCGGCGCGACGAGCGGCAAAAGAAGAAGCGGGCAGCGAGCTAAGGTATCCTGCAACGATGTATTACGGTGAGAAATTCAACAGCATCAGCCATCTCGTCGGCGCGTCGTTTGCGCTGGTCGGCGGGGCAGTCCTTGTCACCCTGGCGGCAATCGAAGGCGACGTCACCAAGATCGTCAGCTACTCGGTCTACGCCGCCACGCTCTTTGCGCTGTATTTTGCATCGACGCTCTATCACAGCTTCCCGGGACGCGTTAAGAAGATATTTCGAGTCATCGATCACCAGGCGATCTACCTGCTCATTGCGGGTACCTATACGCCGATCGCAGTCGTCGTTCTAAGGAGCGCAGGAGGCTGGTGGCTGCTTGGCGCCGTCTGGTTCTTGGCCATATTCGGCATGGTGCTCGACGCCGTGCGACGAACCGGGCCGCGCGTCGGATCGATCATCCTGTACCTCGCGATGGGCTGGGCGTGTGTCCTGGCATTCGATTCGCTGCAGGTGCTGTTGCCGGCGGCCTCTCTCCGGTGGCTTATTGTCGGCGGTGTGTTTTACACATCAGGCATCACGTTCTATGTGCTCGACAGCTGGTACCCGTGGTGCCATGGTATCTGGCACCTGTTCGTACTCGCCGGCAGCGTCAGCCACTACTTCGCGATCTTGCTGTTGTAGACCCGACCGGGTCAGAGATAGGGCGCCTCGTCCGGGTCGAACTCGATCTCGACATTGGCGCTGGCTGGCAGCTTCGCCATGGCCTCTTCCAGCATCTCGACGTGCTCGGTCTCCTCGTCGCGAAGTTCGGTAAACAGTTCGCGTACGTCGGGATCGGTTATTCCCGGCAATGCCATGTCGTAAAAATCGTAGGCTTTCTTTTCGGCAGCAAGCGCGACTTCAAACGCCTGGATGGTCGACATTCCATGGCGCGTGGCGCCCATTTCGGGAGCCTCGACGTCGAACAGGTCATCCAGCGTCAGCTTTGCGGGCTTGTCGCCGAACAGGCTCTTGCGGCGCGCTTCGAGCTCCTGACCGTGCTTGGCTTCGTTCTCGGCCATCGTGATGAAGAAAGCCCTGGCGTCGTAGCCGCCGGTGCTGCCGAACTGCGACGCGAAAAACTGGTAGCGATGGCAGGCCTCCATCTCGATCAGCTTCGCGAGATCGAGGGCATCCATGAGGTTGAGCTTGGCCAGGTCGAGGCGTGTGGACATTGGTTTGCTCCGGTTCGGGTGGAATGTCGACGTAATGATAGCGTCGCAAGGATGCGAGTGGCATCGAGGGAATTGCGTATTCGCGATCGCGATAGTTATGCGTAATCGAGATCGGCCGCCAGTTGCCGCAGATGGCGCTCGTATTTTTTCCATGCCGCAGAGCTGCCCTGGTACATGCGTTGCCGAACCTGCGACGCGCTGATCGTCCTGACCTGACGCTCTGTCGTGTGAAATTCGAGGCAGCGGTCTTGCCAGTCCAGGCCGCAAAATTCCAGCAGCCTGCGCGTTTCATCTTCCTGGTGTTCGGTCAGGCGGTCGTAGTCGAGGTCAAGGATGTTGTCGGGAAATCTCTCGCGCCAGTACGACATGAGACCCTCATAAAGGTGGTAGTACTTCGCAATGTCGTCGAGATCGTAGGCAAACAGGCTCGGGTCCGGGAAGTAGTGTCGGTAGATCGACCAGCACGTCGCCATGGCATCGCGTTTGACGTGAATTATCCTGGCATCGGGGAACGCCGACACGATGAAGCCGATCCAGCGGAAATTGAGCGGCATCTTGTCCGTGATGATGCTCTCCCCGGCGCCAAGGTCAGCGAGGGCATCAAGATAGGCGCCACGGAGCCGTTTGGCCTCCGGTTCGGGCAGGCCATTGAGATCGCTGTCGTCGGACTTATCGGTCAGCGCCGCCAGCATCGGTGCGGCCAGTTGTGTCATCACTTCGAGCTCTCCTCCGCCGTGCACCTGGCTGTGACTGGCGAGAATCTGCTCCACGAGCGACGTTCCCGAGCGCAGCATGCCGACGATGAACACAGGCCGTGGCGACGAGGAGGAGTCGGTCGTCTTACTCGAAGCCGCTTCCGCGGCGGCAAACAGGCGCCGAATGTCGGAAAACAGCGCGATGTCATCCTCGATGTCATAGCCCTGGACAGCCTTGCGAAGCTGATTTCCGTCTGCCAGGTATTCGAATGCCGTGTGGACATTTCCGATGTCGTCGTGCGCTTTGGCAAGCGCAAAGCCCAGCTCCATTCGCGCTGATTGGCGGTCGCCTGCGGCCGCATAGAGGCGTTCCATTTGCACAATGTGAGGGTCGTCGGGCGAGTATTGCTTCAGGTTGCTCAGGCTGCGATGTGCCTCGGCAAAGTCGTCGCGCAGGGCGATGGCCTGTTCGAAACTGGCGGCGGCATCCTCGAATCGCCCCAGCCCGAGCAGAACATTGCCGCGGTTGAAATGGGCCTCGGGAAACCCGGGTTGCAGTTTTATCGCGCGATCGTAGCTCGCAAGCGCCTCTTCCGGGCGGCCCATTTCCTTGAGAGTTATGCCGCGATTCGCGTGGCTCTCCGGGACATCCGGATTGGCCGCAATGGCTTCATCCAGGACCTGCAGGGCTTCGGCCAGCTTGTACTGGCGTTGCAGCGCAATTCCCAGGAGGTTCCTGACAACAATCGACTCCGGGTACTCACGGAGCAGGTCCGCGGCCGATTGCTCAACCTGTTCCATCCGGCCAAGCCGCACGAGTTCGACAATTCCGTTGACCTGTTCCGGACCGGGTTCCGGTGACGTCGATTTTGCTGGCTTGTTGCGCTGCGACTGGCGCTCAATCTTGCGAAGGGCTTTTTTCGCGATGGGATGGTTGGGTTGCTGCTGGAGAATTGCGCGATACAACCTGGCGGCCAGTGCCAATTGACGCTTCCTGACCGCTTTCTTTGCCTTCAGCAGTGCTTCGTCAATCGTCAGCTGTTGGGGCGGAGACACAAACAGACCCTGGCCGCGACCGTCGCAAGCTAGTCAGTCAACTCAAATACGACCGTAACGGAGGCATCGATACTCAATGCGGCAGCGTTGTATGTCTCCATCATTTCGTCTGCCCCCACCCCCGCGCTCGTGAAGCTGCGCTGATAAGGCATCGGCAGGCGCGGGTCGGTGGACGCGGTCTGCACGACGATCACCTTGCCAAGTCCGGTACCAAGCGCCTCGGACAGCCGTTCGGCATTGGCGCGAGCGTCTTCGGCAGCCGCTGCCAGCGCCTGGCGGTAAACAGCCTTGCGTTCGCTGCTGTCCATCTGCGGCGGCGACACTGTATTGACGTCCGCTTTGACTGCGCCTTCGACCAGTGCGCCCAGTTTGTCGAGGTCGTCGAGTTCAACGGTGATCCGGCGCTCGGCGATGTAGCCGCGGAATTCCGGTTCCTCCGTGTCGCGGTTCCATCGATAATCCGTGCGCACAGACGCTCCTGTTGTGTCCACCTTCTTGCGATCGATGTCGAGCTCGTCGGCAAGCGCGAGAACCTTGCTCGCGACGCTGGCCGCCTTCTCCTGGGCACTCGAAAGTGTCGGCTCTCGCACGACGATCGACATCCTGACCGTTGCCATGTCGGGAATGATCTCGGCGAATGCTGATCCTTCAACCGTGATCGTGCGAGGCTGTTCCTGCGCAAAACCGCACGCTGCTGGAGTGAGTAGCAGGAATACCCAGATAAATTTTGACTTCATGACAACCTCGCGCGGCTGAATAAGAAAATTGGTGGGCCCGCCAGGACTCGAACCTGGGACCAAGGGATTCACTCTATCCACTCGTTTCCGAGTAGAGCGGACTATCTCATCACCCTCAACCGAATTGTTAGGGGCGGGACGCTCTAGCCTGTCATTAAGAACACTGAAGTTCCCAGGTAGTCTCTGCACCTTCCGGCGGTGTACCACCGGCTTGGCTCAGGATTGCCACCGGCCGAACCGCTGAGGTTTCCCTGAATTCATCCCGTTCACTTTGCGGCTTTCGCCACAAACGCACCTTTTGATGAGTCCCCTGCTCTAACCAACTGAGCTACAGGCCCACATGTGGGAGCGGCATTCTAACAGAATGCTCGGCCGTGCCAATGCGGTTGATATCGGGTCGGATTTTCCGTCTGCTCAAGGTCTCAAAATTGATCGTGACGCACATCACCGCTTTTTATTAATCAATGACTTATAGTTCGTGCCACGCGTGGGCAACCAGGGCGAAACGCACATGGATGGGCGTTTCAGACCAAATACGTTATGGATCGACGAATAAGAACGACCAAGGGATTCGGTCTTCTGGAGCTGATGATTACGCTCGCCATCGCTTCGTTGCTTGTTTCGCTCGCCGTTCCAGCTTATGACCACTTCGTCGACCGCGCCAAGGTGTCGCGGGCGATCGGCGATATCGGCACCATCTCCATCGAAATCGGCAAATACCAGCTGCGCAACAACAACGCACTGCCTGCCGGCCTCAACGAACTCCCGATCGAGATCCCGCTTGACCCATGGGGCCGCCCATACGCGTACCTGAACATCGCGGCCGCAGGTGGTGGTGTCGGCGCTTTCCGCAAGGACAAGAACCTCAATCCCCTCAACACGGATTTTGACCTCTACAGCAGTGGCAAGGACGGTGCCTCTTCCGGCCCGCTGTCGGCCCAGGACAGCCGCGACGATATCGTGCGTGCAAATAACGGTTCGTTCATCGGCAAAGGTGAGGACTACTGATGCGCCTGCCGAGCCTGCCGCTGACGCTGAAGCGAGGAGTTGGCCGCCGCATCCTTGGGTTCTTCATCCTTGCCGGGTTATTGCCCGTGCTGTTTACCGCGGGCCTCGCGTACTACGAGATGGGGCGTGGTCTGAACCAGGATGCAGGCCGTACATTGCGTGAGCACGCCAAGGACTATGGCCTTGGCGTACTGGCGCGTCTGCAACTGATGCGGGACTCGGCGGAGCAGCTCGCCATCGTCATGAGAAACGACGGAGCGGCCGCTATCGAGAAGAACCGCTACCTTCTGAACGGCGTCGAATCGCTGTGGCTCATCGATGGCGAGGGCAACACCGAAATCGTATACGGCGACATCTCGACGATTGCCCCGCTGCACGATCTGACAGCGGATTCCGTCAGGCCATCGTTACCGCCGCTTGTGACCAGCCTTGGTGATGGCCGCGGCGAGCTCGTGTTTCTGCAGCGCGTCACCGACTCGCGGCTCCTGGCGATCAAGCCCACCAAACTGCACGTATACGGCGAGAATGAGGATCTTCCCTTTGCCACTGACGTCTGTGTATTTACTGTCGGTGGTGACGTGCTTCATTGTTCCCGGCCGATGGCCAGGACCATTCACGGCGAGCTGACGTCGGAGACCGGCCGCATTCGCATGGCGCCACTGGAATGGAACGAAGGCGAAACTCAGCAGCTTGCGGCCTTGTGGCAACTTTTCCTCGCGGGTGAGTTCGGTGCTCCGGCACTCGATGTCATTGCGAGTCAGCCGACGTCTTACGCATACCGTTCACGTGCTGATTTCACGCGTATTTTCGTTCCGGCGCTCATCCTCGTCGTGATCCTGGTCGGCCTGCTGAGCTTCAATATGATCGGCCAGAGCCTCGTGCCCCTGCAACGTTTGACGACGGCCGCTCGCCAGATCGCGGGAGGCAACTTGCTGTCACGCGTGCGCATTCGCTCCAACGATGAATTCGAATGGCTTGGCGAGGCATTCAACAACATGGCGTCCCGCCTGCATCGCCAGATTTCGGCACTGGAGGCAATGTCCGGAATTGACCGGATGATCCTCTCGGGCGCCACATTTGAGGACGTGTCTGAAAGCGTCGTCAAGAACCTGATCAGCCTCACAGGGTGTAAGGCGGCGGGCGTTATCGCACGCGACAACGACACGCCACACTGGGCGAAGATGATTTCCGCGAGTGGCGAAGAATTTGTTCATGAACGAATCTCGTTGCCGATGGAGTTGGGCCACAACTGGTGCCAGCCACGCCAGGTCTCGGTCGAGGATGTCAGCCCGACGGTCGCGCCATACAAGGCGCGTTTCCTGAGCTATAACGTCAAGCATGTTGTGCTGGTGCCGGTCGTTCTCGAGGGCGACCTGAAAGGCATCCTGCTGCTGGGTGCAAGCACCAAGTTCAATATCGAACGCCACAGCATGCAGCGCTGTGTGGACCTGGCGGGCAGATTCGCGGTCGCGCTCGCCAGCGCCGAGCGCGAGGAGGCCCTGTACCGGCAGGCACACTTCGATGAACTGACCGGATTGCCAAATCGCCAGTTGCTTAAAGACCGCCTCGAACAGCAAATTGTGCAGGCGAGGCGCGAGGAAGAATGTGGTGCATTGTTGTACCTCGATCTCGACCGCTTCAAGGAGATCAATGACGTGCACGGCCACTCGGTCGGGGACGTAGTCCTCGTGCAGGCAGCCGAACGCATCGTCAGCCAGGTGCGCGACAGCGACACCGTGTCACGCCTCGGTGGTGACGAGTTCGTCGTCGTCATGCCTCACGTTCGCAGCGAGCGCCAGGTGCGACTGACTGCGGATCGCCTGCTGGAACGGCTGGGCGAGTCGTTTGCCGTGCGCGGCAGCGATCACTACGTCAGCGCGAGTATCGGTATCGTCATGTTCCCTGACGACGGTGACAGCGTCGAAACGCTGCTCAAGAATGCCGATGTCGCGATGTACCGTGCAAAAGAAGCTGGCCGCGGTCGCTTCGAGTTCTTCAGCAAGAAACACAATGCCGAGGCGCGCCGCAAGATCGGCCTGGAACGCGATCTGCGTACGGCGTTCCACAAGAACCAGCTCGAGGTCTACTACCAGCCACAATTCGACTCCTCGACCGGCATAATCAGCGGCGCCGAGGCGCTGCTGCGCTGGCAGCATGCGGACGAGGGGTTTGTATCTCCGGCAGAGTTCGTGCCGCTGGCCGAGGACTCGGACCTGATCATCGATATTGGCCGCTGGGTCATCGAGCGAACATGCAAAGACCTGAAGATGATCCTGAGCGATGGACTGCACCCCGGATCGGTATCCATCAATGTGTCGACGCGTCAGCTCCGTGAGGGCCAGTTCATCTCGGACGTGCTCGAGCCACTGCGGCGCTATCGCATACACCCGGGCTACTTGCAGCTCGAGGTCACGGAGACCACGGTTGCGCAAAACCGTGACCGCGCAATCAGCCTGCTGAAGGCGTTGCGTGAGGAGGGCGTGCGCGTGGCCATCGATGACTTTGGCACCGCTACTACAGTCATCCGCTGACGATGGACGAGTTCGTGGCGTTCATCGAGAAACAGGATTTCCACACGCAGCGCAGGAAGGCGCTCGAAATCGTCAATGTGTAGGAGCGGTTTGCAGGGGCGGCTTCAGCCGCGACAAAAAAAGCCGGGCAATGCCCGGCTTTTTCGATGGGGTCAGAGCCGCAGGGCTCTGACCCCGATTCGCTGGTTAATCCTCCAGCAGGAAGCTGCGTAGCTGGTCGGAGCGCGTCGGGTGACGCAGCTTGCGCAGCGCCTTGGCTTCGATCTGGCGAATACGCTCACGCGTTACGTCGAACTGCTTGCCGACTTCCTCGAGCGTGTGGTCGGTATTCATGTCGATGCCGAAACGCATACGCAGCACCTTGGCTTCGCGCGGCGTCAGGCCGGCCAGGACGTTGTGTGTCGTTTCACGCAGGCCCTGCGACGTTGCCGAATCCACCGGTGAGTGCACGGTCTGGTCCTCGATGAAGTCGCCGAGATGTGAATCTTCGTCGTCGCCGATTGGCGTTTCCATCGAGATCGGCTCCTTGGCGATCTTGAGCACCTTGCGGACCTTGTCCTCGGGCATCTCCATGCGCTCGGCCAGCTCATCGGGCAACGGTTCGCGGCCCATCTCCTGCAGCATTTGCCGCGAGATGCGGTTGAGCTTGTTGATGGTCTCGATCATGTGCACCGGGATACGGATCGTGCGGGCCTGGTCAGCGATCGAACGCGTGATGGCCTGGCGAATCCACCAGGTTGCGTAGGTCGAGAATTTGTAGCCGCGGCGGTACTCGAACTTGTCCACGGCCTTCATCAGGCCGATGTTGCCTTCCTGGATCAAATCGAGGAACTGCAGGCCACGGTTCGTGTACTTCTTGGCGATCGAGATCACGAGGCGCAGGTTTGCCTCGACCATTTCCTTCTTGGCGCGGCGAGCCTTGGCTTCGCCGATCGACATCTGGCGATTGATTTCCTTGATCTCTGAAATCTTGAGACGCGTTGCCTCTTCGACGCCAATCAGCTTGCGCTGCGCGCGCAGCACATCGTCCTTGAGCTTGGACAGCGTCGAGGAATGCTTGCGCTTGGCGCGAATGTGCTTGTCGATCCACTTGGGGTCGGTCTCCGACTTCGGGAAGCTCGACAGGAAATCCTTGCGGGGCATGCCGGCATCACGAACGCAGATCTGCATGATCAGGCGTTCCTGGCTGCGGATAATCGTGACGATACCGCGCAAGTTACGAACCAGCAGGTCGAACAGTTTCGGTGCCAGCTTGAGTTCCATCAGCTGGTCGGCGATCTGGGACTGCAGCTTGATCGTCTTCTTGTCTTTGAAGCCGTACTTCTCGATGTAGGTCAGGGAACGTTTGTGCAGACGGCGAATGACCTTGGAGCGGGCCTTGACCTCATCGGGATCGGGACCAGTATCCACAGCCTCGTCGTCATCGTCATCAGATTTCGGCGCTGGCGGTTTGATTTCGTCCGGCTCGTTCGGGTCGATAAAGCCAACCACGAAGTCCTGCATGCGCGTTTCTTCCGCGAACACCGCGTCTGCTACTTCGAGCAGCTTCTCGATCGTCGGCGGAAAATGCGACATGTGCCACTTGACCTGGTTGAGGCCGTCCTCGATGCGCTTGGCGATTTCGATTTCGCCCTGGCGCGTCAGAAGCTCGACGGTGCCCATCTCGCGCATATACATGCGTACCGGGTCCGTCGTGCGGCCAAATTCGGCATCCACACTGGCGAGCGCTGCCTCGGCTTCCTCGGCGGCGTCGTCGTCATTGGATACGGCAGCATCCGACAACAGGATTTCCTCGGCCTCCGGTGCTTTTTCATACACCGTGATGCCCATGTCGTTAATCATGTTGACGATGTCTTCGATCTGTTCCGGATCGACTATGTCATTGGGCAGGTGGTCGTTGACCTCGGCATAGGTCAGGAACCCCTGTTCCTTGCCGCGGGCAATCAGGTCTTTGAGTTGCTGCGCCTGTTTGTTGACGCCAACTGCTGCACGTTTTTCGCTCAAGGCCAGAGGACCTCCATGTGATCGATACAAACGAGTAAGTGTACTATTTTGACAGGGTCCAAGCCAGAAATTCCGATGACATTACGAGCGCGGCAGGCACGGCAATCGAGGGCTTAATGAAGCTGCCTGAGTTCGCTTTTCTCTTCATCGGTTAACGAGCTAAGTTTCTGTTTTTCAATTAAAAAATCAATCCGCTCCCGGCGACCCGCCAGGGCGAGCTGATCGAGGCAGGCAGCGAGCTCCGCTGCCGGGTCAAAATCTTCCTCTTCGGGGACCTCGATCGCGGCCAGTTTGCCCAGGTGGCGACCCTCGCCATCGTGCCGCCAGCGCTCCAGCAGACCGGCTGTCGTTATATGGGGTTCTTCCTGCACGGTTTCAATCAGGTCGTGCAGCAAGCCGACTCCCGGGCGGTGTACGCCCGCCAGTTTTTCGATGTCCAGCTTGTCCGCGGCGCCCGGGTTGTTGAGGAGTAGCGTAATCGCCCGGCGAACAACGGATGGGCGTCCACCCGCTATTGCCGCCTGCCGTCGCGGTTTTGCCGGTTGTGCTGCCGCGGCCTGGGCGCGCGGATCCGGGCGCCCGATCATCTTTTCCAGCTTGCTTGCCGACAGTCCGACTGTCTCCGCCAGGCTCTCGACGAGCAGGTCCCGGTACACGCCCTGGGGGATCTTTCCGATCAGCGGTCCGGCAAGCTCCGCGAGCCGTGCCTTGCCGTCGACGGTTGTCATATCCACCTGGCTCGCCAGTTCGCTGATCAGGAAGTCCGACAAGGCCACGCCGTCATCGAGAGCCTTTTCAAATGCGTCCGAGCCGAACTCGTTGACATACGTGTCCGGGTCGTGGCCCTCGGGCAGGAATACGAAGCGAATCTGGCGGCCCTCACGGATCTGCGGCAACGCGTTTTCGAGTGCTCGCCATGCGGCTGCCTTGCCCGCCCGGTCGCCGTCAAAGCTGAAGTAAACGTTCTCGGTCAGCCGGAACAGGATATTGAGATGATCCGCGGTTGTCGCCGTGCCGAGCGTCGCGATCGAGTAATCGATGCCATGCCGCGCCAGCGCTACGACATCCATGTAGCCCTCGACGACAACGAGTTTTTCGATCTGCCGCAGCGCCTGGCGGGCTTCGAACAGACCGTACAACTCTCGTCCCTTGTGGAAAAGGACGGTCTCCGGTGAGTTCAGGTACTTGGGTTCGCCATCGCCGAGCGTGCGGCCACCAAAACCGATCGTTCGCCCGCGCACGTCGCGGATCGGGAACATAATGCGGTCCCGAAACCGGTCGTAGTTCTTGCCGGTGTCCTTGCGAATGATCAGCCCTGTCGCCAGCAGCCGTTCAATCGCTTCCGGCGATTTTCCGTATTTGTCGAGAACCGTGCTCCAGCCGTCCGGCGCATAACCGATGCCGAAACGCTTGGCGGTCGCGCCGTCGATGCCACGGTTCTTGAGGTAGTCGACGGCTGCCTTGTTGTCGCGCAGGCAGCCCTGCCAGAACTGCTCGACCTGCGCCATCAGCGTGAACAACTCATCGTAACGCCGTGTCGGCTTGTCGCTCTCGCTGCGCGGCACGTCGACGCCCATGGTGTGCGCAAGGCTCTCAATGGCCTCGACAAAGCTCATGTGCTCGAACTCCATCAGGAAGCCGATGGCCGTGCCGTGGGCGCCGCAACCAAAGCAATGGTAAAAGCCCTTCGACGGGCTCACCGTAAATGACGGGGTTTTCTCATCGTGGAACGGACAGCAGGCTTTGAATTCCCTGCCGGCTTTCTTGAGCTGGACGCGCTTGCCGACGACCTCGACGATATCGGCGCGGGCAATCAGGTCGTCAATAAAATCCTGCGGTATCAATCCAGCCATATCGAAATAAACGGCAGCTCCGTCGTAACGGGTTTATCATTATTGTTGTTGTTCCGACTAGCATAGTCGTTCCGGTGCATTGCGCCAGTCAAGGCCCCGGGCAAACAGACAGGTCTTAGCCGAGGCGCGCCTTGACCTTCGCGCCGACGGCGCCCATATCAGCACGGCCGGCGGCCTTGCCTTTGATCTGGCCCATGACCTTGCCCATGTCACGGATGCTCTCGGCGCCGGTTGCGCCGATGGCCTCTTCGATCAGTGCATCGAGTTCTGCATCCGAGAGCTGTTCGGGCAGGTAGGTCTCGAGGACGGCAATTTCCGCTTTTTCGATGTCCGCGAGATCGTTGCGACCGCCTTTCTCGAACTGTTCCACCGAGTCGCGGCGCTGCTTGACCATCTTGTCGAGCACGCCAAGCACGCCGGCGTCGTCGAGCTCGGTGCGCGTATCGACTTCGACCTGCTTGATGGCGGCCATGATCAGTCGCACCACTTTCAGCCGGTCTTTTTCACCGGCCTTCATGGCAGACTTCATGTCTTCGGTTATCTGGCCTTTCAGGGACATGGCTCACTCCGCGGACGCGGAGGGGTAGTAGTTCAGTAGAGACGCTTGCGCTTGGACTCTTCGCGAGACAGGCGCTTCATGTGCCGCTTCACGGCAGCTGCCTTCTTGCGCTTGCGCTCCTGGGTCGGCTTTTCGTAATACTCCCGACGGCGCAATTCCGTCAGGATGCCGGCCTTTTCGCAGGCACGCTTGAAGCGACGCAAGGCTGCATCGAAGTACTCATTCTCTTTTACGCGAACACTGGGCATACGGTTTTCAATCCAGACATAAATAAACCCGGCACACGGCCGGGACTCAGCCGCCTATTATAACCGCAGAAAAACGCCATTTCCAACCCCTGCACAATCGGGGTCAGAGCCCTTTTGACCAAAAGGGCTCTGAGCCCGAAGTGCTATGATCCGCAGCCTATGAACGTACTAGGCATTGAAACCAGCTGTGACGAGACCGGCGTGGCCGTCTATAGCACCGAAAAAGGGCTGCTGGCCGACGCGCTGCACAGCCAGGTGGACCTGCACGCGGTCTACGGCGGCGTCGTGCCGGAGATCGCCTCGCGCGACCATATCCGGCGCCTGCTGCCGCTTGTGAAGCAGGTGCTCGGCGACGCCGGCATTGCGCGGCCGGACGCGATCGCCTATACGGCTGGCCCCGGCCTGGTTGGCGCGCTGATGGTCGGCAGTGGCCTGGCCAACGGGCTTGGCCTGGGGTGGGGCTGCCCGGTTATTCCCGTACACCACATGGAAGGCCATCTGCTGGCGCCGATGCTGGAGGATGAGCCCCCTGAGTATCCGTTCCTGGCGCTGCTCGTTTCCGGTGGTCACTCCATGCTGATTTCGGTAACCGGGCTCGGCGAGTACGACGTGCTGGGCACGACGCTCGACGATGCCGTAGGCGAGGCATTCGACAAGACGGCCAAACTGCTTGGCCTGGGTTATCCGGGCGGACCGGCACTTGCGGCACTGGCCGAAGAGGGTAACGACGAGGCCTTTGCGTTGCCGCGGCCGATGCTCAACAAGCCTGGCTTCGATTTCAGCTTCAGCGGGCTCAAGACCGCTGTCATGCTGGAAGTTCGCAAGGCGGAAGAACAGGGCAGTTACGAGGACAGCCGCGCCGACCTGGCCGCTTCATTCCAGCGCGCCGCGGTCGATACGCTGGTCGGGCGCACGCTGCAGGCGGCGAAGGCCCATGAACTCGGGCGCATCATCATTGCGGGCGGGGTCGGCGCCAACAAGTTGTTGCGCCACGAAATGGCGGCAAGATTCGACGGCCAGGTTTACTATCCGCGTATGGCATTTTGTACCGACAACGGCGCCATGATCGCAGTAGCCGGCGCCCTGCGTCTCGCAGAGGGGCAAAATGCCAACGAGATCCGCGCCCAGGCGCGCTGGTCGCTGAGCACACTGTCGCCACCGGTTCCGGTGGCGGCATCGAGTTAGCCGAGGATAAATGGACATCATCTTCCTGCACGACCTCAGGATCGAAACGGTCATCGGAATCTGGGAGTGGGAACGCAAGATTCGCCAGACGGTAGCGATCGACCTCGATATGTCAGCCGATATCGCGAAGGCGGCCGCCACGGACAGCGTGGAAGACACGCTGAACTACAAGCTCGTCGCGAAGCGGCTGCAGGAGTTTGTCGGCGAATCGAGCTTCCAGCTCGTCGAAACGCTGGCGGAAAAAATTGCCGGCGTCGTTCTCGACGAGTTCGATGTCGCCTGGGTCAGGGTAAGGGTCAACAAACCGGGCGCCATTCGCGGCTCCCGGGAT